>NZ_NUYF01000007.1:97715-274548 GCF_002566505.1 Bacillus sp. AFS077874 | reverse complement strand
GACAAGCGTTTTCAATCAGTCTGAAATATGTATACGCTCAGAGATTGATTCACCAAGAATCAGTCTTTTCTTTTTCACCTGTTTTATCATATTTCCTATTATAAGAAAAATAAATGATGATAATATTGTTAATAAGTAAATCTGATACTGGGAGATAGAGTATGGATCAAATTCTTTTAGTTTTTATGGCGGTCGCTGAAAAAAGAAACTTTTCAAGAGCGGCTGAGGAGTTACATATGACTCAACCATCCGTTAGTCAGCAAATTCAATTACTTGAAAAGCATATTGGTGCAAAGCTTTTAATTAGAACGAATAAATATGTTCAGTTAACGAAGGCTGGAGAAATTGTTTATTTGCATGCTAAGGAAATAACTAGTTTATACAAACGTATGTCGACACTTGTAAATGATCTGATGAATGAGGCTAGTGGGCATCTTAAAATAGGTGCAAGTTATACATTTGGTGAATATGTATTACCGCAAATTTTAGCGGAAATGAAGAGGCAATTCCCGAATGTCATTCCATCGGTACAAATAGGGAATACGCGAGAAATCGTTCAGGCTGCACTAAGCTATCAAATTGATATTGGTATAGTTGAAGGCGAAGCGACCCATACAAATTTAAATATACAGCCTTTTGCGAATGATGAAATGTATATTATAGCTGGAACTAAGAGCGAAATATTCGCTATTGAAGCTGTAACATTGAATCAAATTGAAAATGAAACTTGGATTGTTAGGGAAGAAGGATCTGGAACAAGGGAAGCGACTGAACGATTATTTGAAGTATTAAAGATACGTCCTAAAAATATAATTGAATTTGGTAGTACACAATTAATTAAAGAAGCTGTAGAAGCTGGCATGGGAATTACCTATCTATCTGAGTTAGCAATAAAAAAAGAAAAGCAGTTACATACCATTGATTACCTAAAAGTAGAAGGGACACCTATTCAACGGAATTTTTCAATTATCACAGATAAAATCGAACTTCAAACGAAATCGATGGAAATATTTATTGAGTTAGTTAAGAAATATTACGAGAAATAAAGTAGGAATCCTTTTTTTATTAAGTTGAACATATAGTAAAACGAAAAGTGTTCAAACGATAAAAAGATAAAGGATAATCCAAATGACTGTCAAAAAACAAAAGGGTAAAACAGTATTAATTACCGGGCCTACGGAAGGAATCGGTTATGAGTTAACTAAATTATTTGCAAAAGATCATTTCAACTTAGTTTTAGTTGCTAGGAATAAAATTAAATTAGAAGAAATGTCTAATTCATTGAAGAAGCAATTCAATATAAAAGTACTAGTTATTACAGAAGACCTGTCTAAAGTAAATTCTGCTAAGTCCATTTTTGATCAAATTACAAAATCCCAAATGGAGATTGATATTCTAGTAAATAATGCTGGAGTTGCCCTATACGGAGATTTTGGTCGGACTGATTTAAATAAAGAGTTAAAGATGATTCAGTTAAATATTGTTACTTTAACAGAGTTAGTAAAATACTTCTTACCAAATATGCTTCAAAAAAAATCGGGCCATATTATTAATATTGCATCTACTTCAGCTTTTCAACCAGGGCCAAAAATGTCTGTCTATGCAGCTTCAAAGGCTTATGTATTATCATTAAGTGAAGCTCTTTCTGAGGAATTAAGACATTCAGGAGTTGCCGTAACAGCTGTTTGTCCAGGACCAACTAGAACGGGAATTATAAATTCATCCGGTGGAAATAATTCAAAACTATTTAAAGGTAAAATTATGAAACCAAAAAAAGTTGCGAAGTTGACTTATGAGGCAGTTAGTAAGAAGAAAACTGTTGTTATTACAGGTATTAAGAATAAAATTTTGGCGCAATCTGTTCGCTTCATTCCACGATCAATCGTTAGAAAACTTGCAAAGAAACTATTAGAAGAGAAATAAAAAAATACAGTCTAATTAGGCTGTATTTTTTAGTTACTATTTAATTACGCATTACCCATAATAATCTGTTCAAGTGTATTAGCTACATCTTGTGCACTATCAGAAACTGCTTCTAGCATTTCATAAATCTCTTTGAACTGAATGATTTTGATTGGATCTTTTTCATTTTTAAATAACTCTTTAATGGAAGTGCGTAATAACGCATCACACTGTGACTCATAATCTTTTACTTGGATCGCATGTACGCGCATTTCTAATAATTTCTTCCTTGAAAGTAACTGAATTGCTTTTAATATTTCATTGGCAGCACTGCGAATATTTTTAACAAACTTCACCATGAATTCATCTATTTGAACAATGGAGTACATTTCGAATGTTGCTGAACATTGCTCCATTCCGTCTAGTACATCGTCCATTTTATTAGCAAGTTCTAGTATATCTTCACGTTCAATTGGTGTAATAAATGTTTTATTTAATTCAACGATAATTTGATGAATAAATGTATCACCTTTTGTTTCATAAGCCTTCATTTCTGCAGAGAATGTTTTTAAATCAGTAGCATTTTTTATTTTAAAATCATCAAAATAAATCGAACACTCATTTACATTATTTGCAATATTTAAGAGCATTTCAAAGAATGTATCATTTTTTTTACCTAGTCTCAAGTATGATTCCTCCTAAAAACAAATTAATTCATATCATTACATTATGTTGCTCAAGAGAATGATCTATTATAAATACTAACTTTTAAAAAACAGGTCCAGTTCGATTTATTTTTACCTTAACGGAAGTTTTGAACTTAACATCCTTATAATCTTTTTTCCAATTTAATTTTTTCCATAAAGTTGGATGAGAACTTGAAATTCTTCTTCCAATTCCAAATGCATCACAATTAGCTTCCAGTAATGAATTATCGATTTCATTAGCTTGATTAGTAAGCAATCGTGAAATTTCTTTATTTAACTTGTCCTTGTTAAGTTTTTCTCCTACCTTACCTGAATAGCTAGTAATTGTTAAATCAAGATTTAGATTTAGTTTACAAGTTATTTTTGACGTTTTTTTATCTATTTTTAAATCTAAATCCCTCTTTATATCTTTTACCCTAAATGAGACTGAACGATTTGGTCCTAATTTTATAGCCATTTCACTATACTTAGTTAATCGGTCCATCATTAATAATAACAGGCTTCCCTTTTCATCAGGTAAACTAATTCCTGAGAACCGATCCCCATCAAATAAGTCTATTCCACCAATTGTAATTTTATCATTCTCATCTTTTTTTACATAAGGTAAGACCATATCACTACCCTCATCAGTAATCTGTTTCCAAGCTATAAAAACAGTCTCTTTCGGAATTTTTGTCATTTCCTCAGCAGCTTCTAATCCTTTTAAGATTTCGAATGCAATTGGACTAGTTCCAGGATCGAGCGAAATAATGTCTGATGCTTTATCTTCTGCAATGACAATTCTAGTAGAAGCGGAGGCTTGTCTAGGTCGATAAAAAATCTCTAAAAAAGGGTAAATTCCTTTTTTAGCAAGTTCTCTTCCAATTAAGATAATATGAGCTTTACTTACATCAATTTGACCAGGTAGCTTATTATTGATTTCAATTCCCATTCCAGATACATTAGAATTCTTTACTTTGACAAGTTCGTCTTTTACTTCAAATTGGCCGCCACCTTTATTTTCGATATTTAATGCTCTAACTGTGGCTAATATATTATTGTCTTTATCTAAGTCTAAACTGATCCCATTCACCATTTTTTTATCTACTAATAGATTTTGATCCCAACAGCTAGCTAAGAAAAAGGTACACAAGCATAAAGTAATCAAGAAGGATTTTCTTATAATTACTCACTCCTTTCAGTCTTAGAGATGATGAAGGATAGGCAAAAGAGAATGAACGGAAGCCCAAATACAACCACATAACTTAAATAAGTTACATATTTGTTAAAGGTAACTAACTGTTCTTCATCAATTGGCATAAGTGTAATAATAAAAATAAGGATTCCACTTAAAACAACATTTTTTTTAAATGAATTTTCTTTACTAATACTTTTCGCTGCTAAAAACATGTAAATAATTACCGACGTTGTCATTGGTACGATCCAAACTGATAAAAAAATCAAATCTAAACGGTCGATCATTTCAAAAGAAAGTACCTTAAAAAGATATAAAACTGGTTCCCGAATTTGCAAAATTTGTGTTGGACTAAAGCTTACTAGACAAAGTATGGTGAAATATGTATAGAATAGTGTCACCGTAATATTGGCAAAACTCGCAGTTTTTAAAATTCCTTTTTCTGAATCAAGAATAAAAGGAAAGATTAGTAAAAGACTTTCAAATCCTAACATTGAAAGTAAAGATTTATGACTTCCCAGTAGTATATTTTTCACACCGGTATGTCCAATTGGTAGAATAAAGCGAAATTCCTTTGGTAAATAAAAGGTAAAGAAGGACAGAAAAAAAAGTAAGATGATTAAGACGGATGATATAACAAAAAATCTTGAAATGATTCTTAAGTCACTAATTGTTAAATAAATGCTAGATAAAATGATAATTAGTGATAATACCCACATAGGAGTAAGCGGCAATAACCAAAGATTTATGGTTCTTATAAAAAGTATACAAGCCAAGCTTCCAATCATAATAAAATAAATATAGATAAAAAAATTACATAACTTACCCACGTATCTACCTAAAATTTTTTTTGTGATTTCTGTATAGATTGCATTTGGATATTTTCTTAGTAATAGCCAATAGATAATTATTGTAATTTGAACTGCTATTCCAGCAACTAATGTGGAAATCCAACCATCACCTTTAGCAGTGCTTTCAACCGCATTTGGCAAGGAGAGTAATCCAATACCTATTTGACTTTGGACAATAAGAAAATAAAGCTGTAATTTAGAAATCGAATTACTATTCGTTATCATTTTTTCTTCCACACCTTAGATATTCTTTGCCGGTCAAGTTTTTGGGGAAGTGCATCGGTTGGTCTTGTATTTTGTTTCCATATAGGAAGCCTCATAAATGTATCCTTAATATCTTCCTTTCTAAAAGGTGCCATTGGTGAAAAGTACGGCATACCAAAGGATTTTAATTTACACATGTGCATAAAGATTAACATTAATGATAAAGTAATCCCAAAAAATCCTAGTATCGACGCCATAATCATAGTTGGAAATCCTAATAATCTCATACTAGTTCCCATTTCACTGACCGGGGCTACAAATGATGCAATCGCTGTAAAACCAATCACAACAATCATCGTGTTTGATACTAAATGCGCTTCAACAATAGCCGTACCAATAACTAATCCACCTACTATACCAATTGTTTGAGCGATAGGAGATGGGAGTCTAATAGCTGCTTCTTTTAACAGCTCTAATATGATTTGCATCATAAATGCCTCTGCAAGAGGAAGAAAAGGTACAAACTCTAAAGAGACTCTAATTGAATAAAGAATTCCGATTGGTAGTACTTCAGAATGGAAAGATACAATTGCGATATAGATTGCAGGTAGACAGATTGCAATAATAAAGCTAAAAACTCTAATAATCCGAAAAAAAGAGCCTATTAACCATCTGTGGTTATAATCGTCAGGAGATTGATAAAAAGCAAAAAAGGTAATTGGTACGACTGACACAGTAGGATTCCCATCTACAAGCAAATTTATTTTTCCGTCCAAAAGATAAGATACAGCCCTATCTGGTCTTTCTGTATTTAATACTTGTGGAAAAGGTGAAAAAGTATTATCCTCAATTAACTCTTCTAGATGTCCTGTAGATTTCAGGCTGTCTACCTCGACAACTGATATTCTATTTTCTATAACTTCAACAAGTTTTCGATTTGCAATTGAATCGATATAAATCATAGCAACCTTTGTATTCGTAATCCTACCAATCGTAAAATATTTAACCTTTAGCTCAGGGTTACGAATTCGTTTTCTTAGTAATTGTATATTTGTATTTATACTTTCAACAAAACCATCACGAGGACCATTAATGTTTTGTTCATTAGCCGGTTCAGAAATTGTACGTTCCTTATCATCTGAAGCTGCCGCTAGAATTCCATTTGAACAATTTTCTTCTAAAATTAGACAAAATCCGTCTAATAAACTATCTCCTAGTTCAGAGATATTTGTTGAATTTTTAATCTCATATGATTTGACGATATTATCTGTCTCATCTTTTGTTTCTCTTAAAATAGGTTCAATAATAAATGATTGAAGTGCCTCAATTTTTATCATCGATTCAAGAAACAAAACGGCAAAAATCTGAGTATTTTTATGAATAATCTTAACGACTAAATCTTCTGTATGACTTAAATATTCTTGAATTATTTCAATATTATTTTTAAGATTGTTTGATAAAATTTCTTCTTTATTTGACGTAATTGTTGTTGTATTGGTTCTCATATTGATACCTCTTTGATGGAAGGTCTAATTGGGTTTATTCTTTCCAAAATTAGGTTGTGTATGCAATGAAGACTTAAATGAAAAATCATTTAAGATTCCGTTTTTTAGATTTACAAAAACGTATAATATTCGTTTTCTAAAAGGTAGAAAAATCGAATCTTGTAGAAATAAACTTGTTGACTTTTTATTTTTTGCATAATAATATAAGGACAATTAATTTAAATAAACATCCATAATTACTTTGCGTTGACGAAGAGTAGTAACGATTACGGAAACTAAAGAGAGCTGATGGTTGGTGCGAATCAGTGTGAAAGTAATCGCGAATGGACTTCCGAGCATTCAAACCGAACCTTAAATAAGTAGTAGGCTTTGGCGAGTAGTCTTCTCGTTACAAAAGACGGGTATTCATTAGAAAGTTGATTGGATACCGACAAAGCGAGCTGTTAATCAGCTAATGAAGGTGGCACCACGGGTCTCTCGTCCTTTTTTAAGACGGGGGGCCCTTTTTGTATTTCTTTAAAATTTAATAAACATAAATCGCTGAGTAAGAAGAGTAAATATTGGTGAATGTCACAGAGAGTTAGACAATGGTGGGAGTCTAATACAGGAACCTTTATCGAATGGACTTACGAGAGGCATCTTGAACAGTAAAGTAGGGATGCACGGATTTCCACCGTTAAAAGGATAGGGTATCGGAATTATTTTAGTAACTTATTCCCGTATCCGAAAAGTGGGATTCAGATCAATCTGATCCAATCTGAGGTGGTACCGCGGTAGCAACTAATCGTCCTCTATATGCACAATCTTTGTGCGTATAGGGGACTTTTTTTATATTCATCATTAAATTTTTGGAGGTCGAACAAATTGTCAGTACAAAACAAAGCAGAAATAGTCATTGAAACGATAATGGGGGATTTGTTTACACCGATTTCATTATTTAAGAAATTGAACGCTAGCAAAAAGTTTTTATTTGAAAGCTCATTTAAGCATAAAGATTCTGGCCGTTATTCATTTGTTGGTTCAAAACCTGCTTTTGAATTGATTGGGACAAATCAAAGTGGTCAAATCATCTATAAAAATGGCCAAAAAGAAGAGTTTGTTGGAAATCCTCTTTTAAAACTGAAAGAGTTAATACCAAAGCAGGATTATTTAGAGGTATTGGATATCCCTTTCATTGGTGGGGGAATTGGGTATGTAGGATATGATATGATTCGCCAGTTTGAAGAGATCGGTGATGAGCTAGAAGATGTTATCGGAATGCCAGATCTTCATTTAATGTTTTTTGAAGTCATTATTGTATTTGATCATTTGGAACAGAAAATTCATTTGGTTGGAACAAAGCTTTCCGATGAAACAACATTAGAAGATTTGAAGAGCGAAATTCAGAAGTATAAGCAAGTAATTCTATCTAATTCAAACCAAGAGGAGGAAGTAAAACCAGTTGTATTTTCTACTTTTGAGTCTGAAGTTAGTAAATCTGACTACATTTCCAAAGTAGAAGAGGCAAAGTCATTTATTCAAAAAGGAGATATTTTTCAAGTCGTTCTATCACATCGAATGGGAGCAAAATTTGAAGGCAATCCATTTGATTACTATCGAAAATTACGAATCCAAAATCCGTCACCCTATATGTATTATATCGATTTTGGTGATAGCGTTGTTGCTGGTACTTCCCCTGAAAGTTTAATAAAAGTTAAAGATAATCAGGTCATAACGAATCCAATTGCCGGTACGAAGCGAAGAGGGAAAACGGATGAACAAGACTTAATGATCGAAAGAGATTTATTACAGGATGAAAAGGAACTTGCCGAACATAAAATGCTTGTTGATTTAGGAAGAAATGATCTAGGCAAAGTTTGCGAGTTTGGAACAATCAAATTAGAAAAATATATGACCGTTGAAAGATACAAATATGTAATGCATATCGTTTCCGAAGTAAGCGGGCAATTAAAAAAACCAAATACTTCACTTGATGCACTTATTGCTTGCTTACCAGCTGGAACCGTATCTGGTGCACCTAAGATTAGAGCAATGGAAATCATTAATGAATTAGAGAGTTCAAAGCGAGGGGTATATTCCGGTGCAGTCGGTTATGTATCAGTTAATGGAAACCTTGATTTTGCATTAGCTATTCGAACGATGATTTTAAAAAATCAAATGGCCTATATTCAAGCAGGTGCAGGTATTGTTTATGACAGTAAACCCGAACACGAATATGAAGAAACCATTAATAAATTAAAAGCTTTTTTGGAGGAAAATCAATGATTTTAATAATTGATCACTATGATTCTTTTACTTACAATCTTTATCAATTTTTAGGAGATCTTGGCGAAGAAATGAAAATCGCTAGATATGACAAAATTTCGATTGATGAAATAAAAGAAATGAATCCAAAAGCAATTATTCTTTCTCCGGGACCCGGCAAACCCGAAGAGAAACAGGAAACGAATGAACTCATTCAAACTTTTTATAAGACAGTCCCAATATTAGGAATTTGCTTAGGGCATCAAGCAATCGGTTATGCATTTGGCGCAAAAATTATTAAAGCTAGACAAATCAAACATGGAAAAACATCGAAAATTAGGCATGATGGCAGTAATTTATTTGCCTACATGTCCCAGCCGCTAGAAGTTATGCGATACCATTCACTCGTAATTGAAAAGGAAACGATACCGCCATTATTTGAAACTTTAGCATTCGCTATGGACGATCAAGAAATCATGGCCATTAAACACCGAAAATATCCAATCTACGGTATGCAATTTCATCCGGAATCCATTGGAACAGAATACGGAAAACAACTTTTATTAAACTTTTTAAATGAAATAAAGGAGGAATTAAAAGATGAAAGAGTACCTTCAACGCTTAGCTAATCGAGAGTCGTTTACAGTAGAAGAGATGCAAGTAGCTGTCGGTAGGATTCTACAGGATGATCAAATATCAGATAGTGAAATCGCAGCATTTCTTGTTGCTTTAAAAACAAAAGGTGAAACAGTAAACGAAATAGCAGGACTAGTAAACGCGATTCGAAATCATACAGTAGGATTTACTAGAAAGTTTCATAATGTCATTGATAATTGTGGTACTGGTGGAGATAATTCATCGAGCTTTAATGTGAGTACAACATCAGCTTTTGTTATTGCGGGAAGTGGAATTCCAATTGCAAAACATGGAAATCGTAGTATGTCTAGCAAAACAGGTAGCGCAGATGTATTAGAACAATTAGGTGTGGAGCTATCGATTCCAACACAAGCTTCCGAAGAGCTTTTAGATGAAATAGGCATTACATTTTTATTTGCTCCATATGTTCATCCAAGATTGAAAAAAGTTATGAAGGTTAGACGTGAGTTGCAAATTCCGACCATTTTTAATTTAATTGGACCTTTAACAAATCCAGTTGAATTAGAGACCCAACTATTAGGAATTTACAGAAGAGATTATTTAGAAGTTTTTGCAGAAGTGTTAAATAAATTAGGACGTAAACGAGCGATTGTATTAAATGGTGCAGGGCATTTAGATGAAGCATCATTAGCTGGTGAAAATCATATCGTCCTACTAGAAAATAATGAGCTGAAAAAGATGACACTTCATCCGGAGGCAGTTGGATTAACCTCTTACCCAAATACAGAAATCAAAGGTGGAGATGCAAAGAGGAATGCAGATATTCTTCTTCGAGTATTAAAAGGAGAAAAAGGAGCTTTTAGAGATACGGTTTTATTAAATGCTGGTTTAGCAATTTATACTTCAGGGATTGTCAATCAAATTACGGATGGTATTAGGAAGGCTGAAGAGAGCATCGATTCTGGTGCAGCTTATGAGAAATTACAAAAACTAGTCGAAAAAACTAGCAAACTAAAAAGAGAGGTTATTTAAATGGAAACCATTTTAGATCGAATCATTTCTCAAAAACAAATCGAAATTAAAAGTTTAAGAGCGATTAGTCGAAAATTAACGAGTGAAACAAAGAATTTATCATTAATCGAAAAATTAAAAGCTGCAGACCGTTTATCGATCATTGCTGAGTTTAAACGAGCATCACCATCAAAAGGTGATATTAATACAAAGCTTAATCCCGCTGAACAGGCAAAGAAATATGAAGAAAATGGAGCAGCTGCAATCTCTGTTTTAACTGATACAACTTTCTTTAAAGGTTCCTTTAAAGATCTGAAAATTGTGCGTGATTCCGTTAATATTCCGATATTATGTAAGGATTTTATTATCGATCCAGTTCAAATAGATATCGCCAAAGAGCATGGAGCAAACATTATTTTACTAATTGCTGCTGCATTACCTTTTACAGAACTAAATCATTTGTATCAATATGCTAAGCAGCAAAATCTTGAAGTATTGATGGAAGTACATGACGAGGAAGATTTAGAAAAAGCACTAAAAATTAAGCCTGGTCTATACGGCATTAATAACCGAAACCTAAAAACATTTGAAGTGGATCTAGGTGTAACTGAAAGACTAGCACCACTTATTCAAGCAGATGGAGGGTTCATTATTAGTGAAAGTGGAATTTTCAATCAGTATGATGCAAAACGTGTAAGAGATGCTGGGGCAAACGGAATTTTAGTCGGAGAGGCATTAATGAGGAGTAATGAATTATCATCAAACATGAGCGAGTTGATGGTTCCTATACTAAAGGAGGCTAAGCAGTGAAAGTGAAAATTTGTGGCATTACCGATTTAAAAACAGCTAAATGTGCAATAAATGCTGGAGCTGATGCCATTGGATTTGTATTTGCAGAAAGTAAACGTCAAATTGAAATTTCTGAAGCAAAAAAGATCATCGAATCACTGCCAGATTCGGTGTTAAAGATTGGCGTTTTTGTAAATGAAACAAAGGAGACATTGGAATCCATTTACGAGGAAGTTGGTTTAACGCATCTTCAGCTACATGGAGATGAAACGCCAGAATTTTGTCGTTCATTATCCTTTCCAGTAATCAAAGCATTACGAGTGGAGTCGGAAAAGGACGTTGAAAAAATCGCAGAATATGATTGTGATTATATTTTAGTAGATAGCCCGAGTGGAAAATATCGTGGCGGAAATGGAACAACATTTAACTGGGATCTTGTTAAATCAAAGAAAATAGATAATTTGATTTTAGCTGGTGGATTGACGATTGAGAATGTAATACCAGCAAGTAGCGTCGTAAAACCAATAATGGTCGATGTAAGTAGTGGAGTCGAAACGAACGGGAAAAAAGATGAAGAAAAAATAAAAAATTTTATAAAAAAAGTTAAATTAGGAGGAATTTAAATGTCTACGTACACACTTCCAGATGTAAAAGGTCATTTCGGTATGTATGGAGGGAAATATATACCTGAAACGCTTGTTCAAGCTATAACTGAATTAGAAGAAGCTTATTCAACTATTAAAGATGATCCAGCATTTAATGAGGAAATTGAAAGTTTGTTAAAGGATTATGTAGGTCGCCAAACACCTCTTTACTTTGCAGAAAATTTAACTAAGCATGCTAACGGAGCTAATATTTATTTAAAACGTGAGGATTTAAATCATACTGGTGCTCACAAAATTAACAACGCGATAGGTCAGGCATTACTTGCGATTCGAATGGGTAAACGAAAAATCGTTGCCGAAACAGGAGCAGGACAACATGGCGTCGCAACTGCAACAGTTTGCGCTCTATTAAATTTAGAATGTGTTATTTTTATGGGTGCTGAGGATGTTCGAAGACAAGAACTGAATGTTTTCCGAATGGAATTACTAGGCGCAAAAGTGATTAGTGTTGAATCAGGAAGTGCGACATTAAAGGATGCAGTAAATGAAGCCCTTCGTTACTGGGTTGCAAATGTAGATGACACTCATTATTTATTAGGATCAGTAATGGGGCCACATCCTTTTCCTATGATGGTAAGAGATTTCCAAAGTGTAATTGGAAAAGAAACAAGACAACAATTTTTAGCGAAGGAAGGTAAACTTCCTGATGCAGTAGTAGCATGTATTGGCGGAGGAAGTAATGCAATTGGTATGTTCCATCCGTTTATTACGGATGGAAGTGTAAAGTTATTTGGAGTAGAAGCGGCTGGGCATGGAATCAATACAGATAAGCAAGCAGCATCTTTAACAAAAGGCGTGCCAGGCGTATTACACGGTGCATTGATGTATTTACTTCAAGATGAAGATGGTCAAATCCAAGAAGCTCATTCAATTTCTGCGGGGCTAGACTACCCAGGAGTAGGTCCTGAGCATTGCTATTTGAAAGATATTGAGAGAGTAAAATATGAATCGATCACAGATGAAGAAGCACTTGAAGCATTCCAATTACTAGCAAGATTAGAAGGAATTATCCCAGCATTAGAAAGTGCACATGCAGTTGCCTATGCAATAAAACTAGCAGCAACGATGAAGAAAGATGAAAACTTAGTCATCTGTTTATCTGGTAGAGGCGATAAAGATGTTCATACCGTTCGTGAGCGATTAAAGGAGGGCAAATAAATGATGTTGAATCGAATTGAATTCCAATTTTCAGAACGACTAAAAAAAGGTGAAAAGCTATTTATTCCATATGTAATGGCAGGAGATGGTGGTCTTGAAGTACTAGGAGGAAGACTTGCTTTACTTGAAAAATTTGGCGCATCAGCAATCGAAATAGGTATTCCATTCTCAGACCCAGTAGCAGATGGATCAGTAATTCAACAAGCGGGAATTCGAGCATTAGAAGCTGGTACAACATTAAAAGCTGTAATTGAAAAAATAAAAGAAGTTCGTAAATTAATTTCTGTACCTTTAATCGTTATGACATATATGAATCCCATTTTAGCTTATGGAATTGACAGATTCGTATCTGACCTTCAGCAAGCAGGAGTAGACGGCTGTATTATTCCTGACTTACCAATCGAAGAAGAAGAAATTATCATCCATCAACTTGAAGAATTTGGAGTAGAACTAATTCGTTTAGTCACAATGGCTACACCAAAAGATCGAATCATTAAAATTGCTAAAAAAGGAAGAGGTTTCTTATACACAGTAACAGTAAAAGGGATTACTGGTGTTCGAAATGAACTAGACGACAGCCTATCATCCTTTTTAAAAAGTGTTAAAGAAATTAGTAATAAACCTGTAATAGCTGGATTCGGTGTATCTACCCCAGAACAAGTAAAGGAATTAAGCCAAGATTGTGATGGAGTCATTGTTGGAAGTAAAATTGTTGATTTATTTAATCAAAATAAGATCAATGAAATTAAACTTTTAATGGAATCAAGTTTAGTAAGCGAGGAAGTAATTTAATGTTAAGTGAATCAGGCTATTTAAGTGGCCTGATTTTTTTATGTTATTTACTTTTGGGGTATTGTATTAATCTTAACCATAATTAAGTCTGAAATATAGTTGAACCTTGGCTATAACTGACCGGTTTTGAGTTTTTTGGATGAAAAGAATTGATTTGAAAATCATTCCATTTAATTTTACCGAGAAACCATTAGAAATACGGTTAGCGGTATGGGTATAATAAACGTTTAATTGCGGTTTTCATATTTTTAATTGCAGATTTCCTATTTTTATTTGCGTTTCCGAGAATTTAATTGCAGATCTGACAATTTTAATAGCGATTATCGAATTTTATTTGCAGTTCCTAAAATAATTGTAGAATGATCCATAAGTATCCACAAAAAATAGACTGTTCCTTAAAAACCTCAACTACAAACTATCCACTAATTTTACAGTTCTCCACATTTTTATGGGAAGTTTTCCACATAATAGCAAAGTATCCACAAAAAACTCACTCCAAAAAAATATAACTACAAACTATCCACAGAAATTTATATAATCTAAAAAGTTTTCCACAATTGCAGAGATCGTTCAATTTTCCTTTGGGACATATGTCCTTCCCAAACAACCTTCCAATATCGTTTAATAATGAAGAAATCAATATGTCAGGAGTGAAAAATATGAAAGGAATTTTATTAGCAATTATCGGCGGAGCATTCATTACACTACAGGGAGTTGCAAATTCTCAAATAAGTAGTGATATAGGTACTTGGCAAGCAGCTACAATTACACAATTTACAGGTTTTATTGTAGCTTTATTCATACTACTATTAATAAAAGATAAAAAATTAGCTGAAGTTAAAAAAGTGAATCCAATTTATTTATTAAGTGGTGCACTTGGAGCATTTGTTATATTTTGTAATGTGACATCAATTCATATTATTGGTGTGACATTTTCAATTTCTGTTCTTTTAATCGCACAGCTAAGTTTAACATTTATCATTGATAGTAGAGGCTGGTTCGGAGTCAAAAAGCTTACTATTAGTCCTTCACAATTTATTGGAATTGGTATGATGATGATCGGTGTGATTGTGTTAGGATCTTAAAAGTAAGTTGGAGGTGAAGTTAACTTGAAATTCACTAGTGATATTGAACAAATTAATCAATTTTTAGCTGAACTTCATATTAAAGAAGTCTTTAATGAGGATTTAAAAGCTCATATGACTCTTCATCGATTCATGCAAGGAGAGCTTATTTGTTCCCAAGGAGACTTACCACAAACTTTGTTTGTTTTAGTAAAAGGGAAAGTCAAAGTTTATACAACTACAGAAGAGGGTAAAACATTAATTCTTTCATTTAAAAAGCCGCTTGAATTAATTGGCGACATTGAATATGTAAGAGGTTCAAATTATATAAATACGGTTGAGGCTGTTTCTCCAGTTGAAATGATTGCTATAGATTATAGGTGGCTAAAAAAATTTGCTAAAGACTATGCACCATTTCTTCAGTTTTTATTAGACATCATAACGGAAAAGTTTCTTATTAAGTCGAATGCGATGAGTTTTAATTTAATGTATCCTGTCGAAGTTCGGCTAGCGAGTTATCTATTATCGGTTTCATACCATGAAGCGAATTCTTTACAAAACGAAAATTTAAATCCGATCAATCTTAAAGACGCAGCAAATCTAATCGGAACGAGTTATCGACATGTTAATCGAGTTATTCAACAGTTCTGTAAGGATGACCTAGTAGAGCGGAAAAATGGGAGTATCCTTATTAAAGATCGAGCCAGTTTGAGTATTCTTGCAAGTAATAATATATATGAATGATAATTTTAGGACTTATACTGAAATTATTTGGAGGTGCAATTTATGATTTATGGATTAATATTATCTTTAATAGCAGGATCACTAATTGGTTTACAAAATATATTCAATAGTAAAGTTAATGAACGGGCGGGAATATGGGTAACAACTACATTTGTATTAGGAATGGGCTTTTTAGCTTCTTTCGGAATGGGGCTTTTATTTGAAGGTAAGGAATTATTTGTTTTGCATAATATGAAAAATTGGTATTGGATTAGCGGAATAGTCGGTGTAGGTGTTGTTTTCTGCTTAACGAATAGTACTAAAATTCTTGGACCAACTTATGCGATATCAATTGTTCTCACATCTCAATTATTGTTTGCAATGTTATTTGATTCTATGGGATGGCTAGGTCTTGAGAAAGTTCCGTTTTCTCCTAAGCATCTAATTGGCGTTTTGCTTATTATCAGTGGTATATTAGTTTTTAAATTAAGCGGAATAAGTTTGAAACGTATTAAGCTAGTTAAAAATCAATCTAGTAAAATATGAATTAAATAAATAGAGATGGGGAAATGTTATGAAAACATACAAAACATTATTATTAGATGTAGATGATACATTATTAGATTTTGGTGCAGCAGAAAAAGTAGCATTACAATCTCTATTTAAAGATCAAAAATTACCATTAACGGATGAAGTTAAGTCAAGGTACAAAGAAATAAACCATGGTCTTTGGAAGTCATTTGAAGAAGGTAAAATAAGTCGTGATGATGTGGTGAACACACGTTTTTCAACTTTATTTAATGAGTTTGGTATTGAAGTTGATGGTTTTCTGCTGGAACAGTCTTACCAAAGTTATTTAGGAGAGGGAAATCAATTAGTTGAAGGTGCGTATGAATTACTTACAAGTCTTCAGCATGAGTTCGAATTATATATTGTTACAAACGGAGTTTCAAAAACACAATATAAACGTTTGAATGCGGCGGGTATTTATCCTTTCTTTAAAGATATTTTCGTTTCTGAGGATACTGGTTATCAAAAACCGATGAAAGAATACTTTCAATATGTATTTGATCGAATTCCAAATATTGAGTTAGATAAGACATTGATTATTGGAGATTCATTTAGCGCGGATATAATTGGTGGGGCAGGGTCAGGAATTGATACTTGCTGGGTCAATCCAAAAATGCTTTCAAATGACTCAGATGTAGTTCCAACCTATGAAATACAAAAACTAGATGAACTTTATAAGATTTTAAATATTGAACAGAAGGTTTTGGTTACTTCATCTAACTAAGACCCCCTTAAAAAGCAAAGTTTTTCACTCAATCTGATCGTTGATTTTTGAATTTAGTTTACACACTTAAAGCAAAAAGTTATATACTTTTTGCTTTTTTATTTTGCATAAATTAGAAAATATTGGAATAAAAATTATTGACACTGATAATCATTATCACTTAATATAATAAATGTGTTTGTGTTGATAATAATTATCATTATCATCTGTTTGGACTTAAATGAAAATCATTAGAGGATGTGTAGAAATGATTAATATTCAGAACAAAGATGGATTAACAAATTATGATCACTTAGATCAGGAAGAGTTAAAAACTTTGGATTATCTTAAAAGCGAAAAACCTGAATTATTGGTAGGCTATCTTTCTAATGTGAAAGCAGGAAGAAGAGGAATTTTTCAACGTCTTTTCCAAGCGTTTATAAGAGAAAAATTAATACCAGATGAAAGAATTACTTGGATAAATGGCGAAGTGTCAAAAATTAACGTAAATCTACCTAGTGGAAGACTTCTGCAAGTTTCTGTTTGCAAATTACACTCACTTGGAAGATTCGATCTAACTGATGATGTAATTCTAATTGACAATACATTATCTAACGAACTAATGCATCCTGTTGAACTGATTGAGTTATTAAAGAATGAAGGTATGTTGGAGGATGCAACTACAGAGCAGTATGAACGATTTAAACACGAAATTCAAAACGGTGTTGCTAATCTAACGTTGGCTTTAACTGGTGCTACGTTAAATCATCATGAATTAGAGGAAAAGGCTAAACAAGTTTCGGTTCATTCTTCAATAGAATGGGCTCTACATCGAAAGAAACAGGACAAAAAATTTAGTCCACTTGCATTTTTTGAACAATGTGTAGTTGAAGGGCATCCTTTACACCCTGGTGCAAAAACAAAGTTTGGCCTTAGTGTAGAAGAGGTAATTCAATACTCACCAGAATGGGGTGGCAAACCAGAAGTAGTCGTTATTGCAGTATCAAAAGACCTTTGTCGAACGACATCTATTGATCAAACTACTATTACAAATTGGTTATTTAAAGAGTATGAAAGTCTACAGCCTGCTGTTGAAGCGGTTTTACATAATAAAGGCTTACAGCTTAGTGATTTTGAATTGATACCAGTTCATCCATGGCAATTTGAAAATACACTAGATGCATTTTATGAAAAAGAGATAGCGCAAGGAAAAATAATTCCAATCAGTGATTTTGTTATTCCAACTCAATCATTAGTGTCATTTCGATCTTTAGCTCCGATTCAAAATTTAGGAGAGAAAAAACATCATTTAAAAACGGCAGTTAACGTGCAAACAACAAGTGCTATTCGTACGGTATCACCTAATGCTGTCGTAAATGGTCCGATACTTTCAAAAATATTTAAAGCAATTCAAGAAAAGGAATATGGATTTGATGGGAGATTTATTGTGCTAGAAGAACGAGCGGGAATTCATTTTAAGCACGAAAGTTTAAATGTTTCTGAGGAAGAGCAATGGAAACTTCAAGCAAATTTAGCTTCTATTTTAAGAGAAAATCCCGAAAACTATGTCCTACTTGAGGATGAAATTCCAATGGCGGCAGCGTCATTAATTTCAAAATCCCCAATAAGTAAAAAGCCAATTGTAATCGAGTTAATTGAAGAATTAGCTAGTGTAAATCGTTTAGATGATATGAACGAGGCTGCTAAACTATTTATTCGTAAATATGCAAGAACGTCATTACCTGGCTTTTTAACAATGATGGTACGTTATGGAATTAGTCTGGAAGGTCATATGCAAAATAGTGTCACGGTCTTTAGAGAAGGTGAGCTAGTACGCATTTTAGTGAGAGATTTTGGTGGAATTCGAATACTTCCGTCAAGAATGTGGAAACAAGGTTTTGAAGCAGAATTTTATCCTGGTTCATCTATTGTTACAGATGAGGAAAGCCAGTTACATAATATAATTTCGTATTCAGTTATGCAGAATCATTTTGCTGAGCTAATAACTTGTATAGTACGTACATTAGAGTTCGATGAAGGAGAGCTATGGGAAGAAATTGTTAACATTAGTAGAGAGATATTCAAGGAATTAAAAAAGGATCCCTTGATTAAAGTACAAGCATCATTGGATGAAAAAGCATTTTTCCAACCAATGATTAACCTAAAAGCTTTAGCAACGATGCGATTACAAGGAGATAGTACTGCTTATTCATTTATGAAAGTTCCAAATCCAATGAAGTACTGGAAAGGAGAAATCGGAGAATGAGCGCAAGTTTAAGCCAAGTATTATTAGAAAAAGATTTTTTATATGAATCATTTGAAAAACTACGTAACGGAGAACTATTGGGAGATGAAGCTGCGAATCTTACTTTTTTAGTAGGCAATATGCCAAATCTAATTCCAAATTATATGGTAAACCTGGAAAAAGGAAGACGTGGTATTTTAAACCGTCTCGTCGGTTCAATGTTAAGAGAAAACATACTTAATTTTTCTACAAACTCACATGATTTATACGTTATTGACTCGATCTATGCACTAAATGTACCAGCTATTACAAGTTTTTGGAGAATGGTTATTCAACAGGTTCAATCTTATAACCTACAATCAGGCAAAACTTATAAACTATATTCTCTTAATGAGGATGAATGTTTGGTTATTCCGGTAAGTCGTACTTATGCGTTTAATCGAATTGAGGTCGACGGTGAAATATTATTTGTTACTGAGAAAGAAGTAACACCAATAAATCACTCGGTTGAACTGTTGGAAATTGTTCGTCACAAAAAAGAGTTCCAATACGAAAGTGAAAAATTTGCTTGGGAGCAGCTTGCAAAGGAACTAATTAATGGAAGTGCGAATCTTGCATTATCCTACGCGTATTGGGATCAAAAGAAAAAAGAGCTTCAAAAGAGAGCTTCAGAATTTAAGATTACGAATGTTTTAGACTGGGTTCTGTTTGAGAAAAAATTAAATTCAGCATTCGACAGTAGCTTATTTTTTGAACAACTTTCGGTTGAAGGGCATAATCTTCATCCAGGTACAAAGACGAAAATCGATATGAAAGCTGAGGATGTTTTTCAATATGCACCTGAGTTTGATGGAGTAGCTGCAATTCAATTTGTCGGTATTTTAAAAGAACGTGTTGAATGGTGTGTGAAAGATGAATTAGAAGAAGATGCAAATAAATTACTATTTAAGGTTTACCCTGAATTAAGAAATGTAGTTGAGCAACAATTTCAGCTACAAGGCCATCGTTTAGAAGAATATGTAATCGTTCCAGTGCATCCATGGCAACTAGAAAACGCTATTTCTGTAGTTTATAAGCAAGAATTGAATGATCAGACTATTGTTCCAATCCAATCATTTCACGTTCCTTGTGGATCAACATCTTCTTTCCGAACTGTTGTACCACTCGGAAACCAAGGGAGCATGAACTATGCAATTAAAGTTGCAGTTAACAGTCAAATGACCTCAACTGTTCGTACAATTTCTGCAAATACAACGAATAATTCTACGATTGTTACTAGATTAATAAAGTCCATTATGGAAATTGAGCAAGTATTAAGTAAACAGTTTGTACCAGTTTATGAGATTGCTGGTTACAATTTCAAAAAAGAAAATGACAAGCAAAAAAATAGGAATTTATCTGCAGTATTACGCGAAAATATTGAGTCATTTACTTTCAATGATGAAGTTGCAATTGTCGGAAGTTCTCTATTTTCAGAATCACCAATTTCAGAAAAGACCATCGTCTCGGAATTAATTGAACAGTATGCTAAAACGACAAATGAATCAATTAGACAGGCTGCTTATCAATTTGTTTCAGAATATGTAAATATTGCGTTACCTGGATTTTTAACACTATTAGTTAAATATGGCATCGGTTTAGAGGGACATTTGCAAAATAGTGTGATGGTATTTAAGAACGGTCAACCTGTCCGGATGCTTTTCCGTGATTGGGGTGGTCTACGAATTTATAAAGAAAGGCTTAAGAAAAACAATTTACATGTAGAGCTTTACGCCGGTTCGATAACGGCGACAGATGACTTGAAAGAAGTGCATAATAAATTATTTTATACGGTATTTCAAAACCATTTAGGAGAGTTAATTTTACAAGTTTGTAATGAGTTCGGTATTAATGAAAGAGAACTATGGCAAGAAATCCATCGAATCTGTAATAAAGTTTTTGACAAATTAAAGGCAGACCCGACGTTAACAGAAAATGTGGCATGTGACCGTGAAGCTCTTTATCAAATGAAAGTTGAGCATAAGGCACTTACAAAAATGCGACTAGATCCTGCGAAGAAAGGATATTCTTACGCAATTGTTCCAAATCCTCTTCATGAATTTAAGTAAAAAGGAACGAAATGACAATGGCACAAATTGAAGTACAGAATAAAAAAAATTCACGTTTTGCTTTTCAATCAAAATCCTTCAATATTTTTATGACAGGAAGCTTAATTTCAAGAGTTGGAGATTGGATGGATTTAGTTGCATTAAATTGGGCTGTCTTGCAATTTACAAATTCTCCAATTCATTTAGGCATTATGAACGCTTGTAGATTAGTTCCAACATTTTTATTGAGTGTTCCAGCGGGAATAATGGCTGACAGGTTTGATCGTCGAAAATTGTTAATATGGCTTCAAGTAGGAATGATGCTGTTAACATTTGTGATCGGATTTCTTGTCGCAAAAGGTCCGTCATTTTGGCTGTTTGCACTAATTGTGGCGATACGCTCGATGCTTGCAGCTATGGATCCACCAATTCGAAATGCGCTAATACCAAACCTTGTACCGGAAAGTTCAATGGCGAGCGCACTTGCAGTTAATACAATGATTATTAATCTATCGCGAATTATTGGACCTGCAATTGCTGGTATCTTTTTAGGTATTATAAATATAGCAAATTTATTTTATATCAATGCTTGGGGTACATTTGCTGTCTTAATCTCTTTAGCAATTATTCGGGCAGACTACCAATTGATTAAATATAAAGATAAAGATGAAAAAATAACAATAAAAGAAGCTGTCGATTTCGTAAGGAAGAAGCCATCAGTCCAATCATTGCTTATATTAGCAATTGTTCCAATGGTATTTGGTTTTCCATATACGACAATGATGCCACTGTTTGCTAAAGAGTTATTGCATCTCGGTCCTGAAGGATTTGGTGTTTTATTATCGATTTCTTCCATTGGTGCAATAATTGGGACAAGCTGGTTATCTATTGGGAAAGAGATTATCGAAACGGGTAAATGGCTAATTTATTCAAATATTGGATTTGGTCTATCATTGCTATTATTTATTGGAACAAATAATTATCTAGTTGCAGGTTTGGCAATGTTCCTTGTTGGTTTAACGAGTCAAACATACAGAACGTTGAGTCGAATTACACTGCAAAAGCAGGTTCCAGATCATCTCAGGGGAAGAATTATGAGTATTGCTTTAATGGATCGTGGATTTATTCCATTAGGTGCATTATTAATTGGAGCAATAGCATCAAGTTTGGGAATTCTCTGGGCGGGAAGTGTAATGGGGCTTGGTTGCATCTTAACTACTTTAATGATTGTGTTGAAAAGAAGAGAAATCTTAAAAGTATAACTTTATTATTCATAGGAGTGTAAGAAAATGATTGCAAATATTGTGCAAACACAAAGTCGAGAGCAAGATCGTCCATTTTGTGCATATCTTTATGACCTAACAAAATTACGAAATCATGTAAATTCATTAATGACAACTCTTCCTTCAAGCTGTCGATTATTTTATGCAATAAAAGCAAATTCAGATGAAATGATTCTTAAAGCATTGGCACCAATTGTGAATGGTTTTGAAGTAGCCTCGTTAGGAGAAATTGAAAAGGTAAGGAATATTGATTGTAATATACCAATTCTATTCGGTGGCCCTGGAAAAACACGTCATGAAATCGAAATGGCAATAGAGTATGGAGTAACCTTACTTCATGTTGAAAGCTTACATGAAATAAAACTTGTTAATTATATAGCAATGCAAAAACATGTCTCTGTTTCAATATTATTACGAGTTAATTTACGTCATTCTGTACCGTCAGCTAAACTAAAAATGGCTGGAGTGCCAACACAATTTGGTATTGATGAGACAGAAATAGATAAGGCGATTTCCTTAATAGAGGGATTACCAAACTTGAAATTAGAAGGTTTTCATTACCATGCTATGTCGAATAATACGGATTCAAAATCACATGCATCTTTTGTAGATCATTGCTATGGATTAACAAAAGAGTGGAGTAATAAGTGGAACTTAGACATCACATACGTAAATGTCGGTGGGGGAATTGGAATAAATTACTTACAGGTAGATAAGCAATTTGATTGGGAAGATTTTACGGAACAATTGGAAAAAGTACTCGAAAAACATAATGACAAAAGTTGGAATACTTTATTTGAGTGCGGTCGATATCTTACTTCTTCGTGTGGCTATTATGCAGCGGAAGTCCTAGATATTAAACAAAATCACGGTGAGTATTTTTGTATTCTACGAGGTGGAAGTCATCATTTAAGACTTCCTGCAGCTTGGAAGCAAAGCCATCCATTTACTGTCATCCCAGTAGGAAAGTGGCCATATTCTTTTGAAAGACCTGAAGTAATCGATGAAAAGATTACAGTAGCCGGAGAACTTTGTACACCAAATGATGTATTAGCTAGAGAAGTCATCATTTCTAAATTACGGGTAGGCGACATTTTGCTGTTTAGCTATGCGGGAGCGTATGGCTGGGCAATCTCACATCATAATTTTCTAAGTCATCCACATCCTGAACGAATTTATGTAGACCGTGATTCTTTCATTAGACAGTATGATTTTGTAAATGAAGGAATGTCATTCGAAGTACAAAGTTAGGCTAGGTATGATAAAGCTGAGGAACTTCTTCCTCAGTTTTTTTAATTTAGTTGAAAATTGATACAAACATTAAAAATAGTTAATAAAAATATAATTGACTAAAATCTGAAATAGCTTTATTATCAAGAGGTGATAATGATTATCATTTATATTTAAGGGGAAAATCAACGATGAAGCAGACTCTTATTAAAGTAACTTTAACAGCTTTACTATTACTAGTTTTACCATTTAAAACCTTTGCTGCAAGCCCTGAAGAGGATTTAACACATGCAAATTCTTTTGTAGAAAGTGCAATCCAATCTGCACAAAAAGGAGATTTTAAATCTGCTGAGCAGGAATATAAAAAATTCAACGACGAGTGGCTTGATAAAGAGGATGGAATAAAAAATAAATCGATTGATGCGTATGGCAAAATCGAGGAAGCTATGGGAATGGTTCAGTATAACCTAGCACAAAAAACAGTGAATCAAAATGCACTTGTTACTGCACTTAAAGAATTAGAAGAGGTGAATGAAAAGTTTATTTCTCATCAGTTCGCTAGTTCAAAATTAGATTCAAAAAGTACAGGTAGTGTAGAAGATTTAATCGAAATTTTAAACAAAGCTTTAGCAGATTTAAAAGATAATAATGTATTAGGAGCAACTTCGGAGATTGATCAATTTAGAAAATCTTGGATCAATATTGAAGGTGTTGTATTAACACAATCTCAAACAGTTTACACTGACACTGAAAGAGATATGGTTACTTCATATGCAATGCTAACTGCTAAAACGCCTGATGTGAAAGCGGCTACAAAAACAATTACAGATATGCGTGATTATCTATTACCATTAGCGTCTAAAACTAGTTATACAATGTTAGATGCTATAACAATTTTACTTAGAGAAGGCTTAGAAGCATTACTAGTAGTTGTAGCATTACTAGGTTTTATTAAAAAGTCTGGACAAGAAAAGAAAAGTAAATGGATTTGGTTTGGTGTTGGAGCTGGATTAGGTGTCAGTATCATACTAGGTGTTATCGTAAACATTTTATTCTCAGCAGGTGCTTTTGGAAGTAATAACTTCTTAATCGCAGGCTGGACTGGAGTATTTGCTGCTGTTATGCTCTTATATATGAGTTACTGGTTACATAGCAAATCTAATACGAAACAATGGCAACAATATATTAAAAATAAGAGTGATAAAGCATTAAATACAGGTAGTTTATTATCTTTATCAATTCTTGCGTTTTTAGCAGTTTTCCGTGAGGGAACTGAAACTGTACTATTCTTTATTGGAATGGCGTCATCAATTAAACTATCGTCATTATTAATAGGAATTGGGTTAGGATTTGCAATTTTAGCAATAATAAGCTTCTTAATCTTAAAGGTTGGTCTGAAAATTCCAATGAGACCGTTTTTCCTTATTTCAAGTATATTAATGTTCTATTTATGCTTTAAATTTGCCGGCATGGGAATTCATGGTTTGCAACTATCTGGATTACTTCCAGCGACTCAGGCTCCTATTCCTACAATTGATTTCTTTGCGATTTATTCAACTTGGGAGAGCTTTGTACCCCAGATGATTTTGTTGCTAATAGCTTGTATTACTGTTATTTATAATAGATTCTCAAATAAAAATAATAATAAAAGTAGTAAAAATTCAGGGGGAACGAAAAATGTTATCTAATAAAAAACTAGTCGCAGCAATGGCTTTAGGACTATCTTTAACTTTATCTGCATGTGGAACGAAAACAGACGATGCAATTAAAACTGGTTCTGATGATATGATCAAAACGATTTCAGAATTGAAAACACAAATTTCAAATAATGATGAAGCAAAGGCAAAAGATAGCGGAGAAGCGCTTGAAAAATCATGGGAAAAATTTGAAGACTCGGTAAAAGGTAAAGACAAAGAACTTTATGAAAAAGTTGAAACGCCACTTCATATTATTGAAGCAGGAGTAAAAGTATCCCCATTGAATGCAGATACACTTAACCAAGCTGGTGACGAATTAGAAAGTGTATTAAAAGAAGTTAAAGATTTAAAATAATAAAGAATAATCATCTTTTTCTAAAAAAGCCTACATAGACATATCTTTGTAGGTTTTTTCTTGATTTTATTCACGCAATTTTGGGTATTTTTTCTTAAGTTAACCTTTTCATAAAAGCAGGTAGACAATTAACTTGTCTTAACTTAAGATAAAGATATTGATAAGGATTATCATTATTGATTGTTTATATATAATAAGTTTTGATCCGGGGGAATCACTTATGTTACTTTCAGAATTAAAAAAGGGCGAAAAAGCAAAAATAACAGACTTGTCATCACTAGGTGAGGCAGTGAAGAGACGTCTTTTAGATCTAGGGATAAGTGAAGGGTCTATGGTCTGCCTACAATGTACAATGCCGTTCAAAGGACCTTGTATGATTGAAAATTGCGGACAATCACTTGGCATTCGATTTTTAGATGCATCAGGGATAAAGGTAGAAAAAATATGTTAAATATAGCGCTTATTGGAAATCCAAATACAGGAAAAACTTCTCTATTTAATAATTTAACAGGTACATACCAATACGTAGGAAATTGGAGTGGGGTTACCGTTGAAAAAAAGGTAGGGACTATTAAAAATAAACTTGGAAATCTAATTGATTTACCAGGTATTTATTCTCTAAGCCCTCTTTCAAAAGATGAGGCCGTTGTTTCACATTTTTTTGTAAATGAAACATTTGATGGGATGATTAATATTGTTGATGCTGCTCAATTAGAGAGAAATTTAATGCTCACTCTACAACTTCTAGAGTTTAATAAATCAATGATTATTGGTCTAAATATGGTTGATGTTGCTAAAAGGAGAGGAATTTCAGTTGATCCTTCTAGTATCTCAAAAATATTACAAGTACCAGTTATTCCAATTGATGCTAGATCGGGTAAGGGAACAGACGAAGTAAATGAAGTACTAGCGACAATTCCACAATCAGAGGTTGAGTTTGAAATTGATTATGGAAAAATTGTTGAAGACGGTATTAAAAATATTATGACGCTATTACCTTCAACTTTATCTATTCCTAGAAGATGGACTGCTATACAAATCCTAGAGGGTAATAAAGAGGTAATCGAATTTATCGCTTCATCCTACGATTTTAGTAAAATTGACCAAGTAATTAAAATAACAGTGGAACAATTAAACAGTGAACAAGGTGTATCACCTTCAAAATGGATTTATTCTGTAAGAAAAGAAATGATTTCAAATTTAATAGGTAGATCTGTAGAGAAAGAATCTAATGAAGCAGTTACACTAACTGATCGCATTGATCGATTTGTTACTCATCCAATTTTGGGTATTCCTATTTTCTTAGTAACAATGTTTTTAATGTTTAAGCTTACTTTCGATTGGTTAGGGTTACCCTTATCCGACGCGTTAGATGGTTTTTTATCAGGACCTGTAACAGACTGGCTTACGAACGGCTTAAATGTAATTCATGCATCTGATTTTATAAAAGCAGTTATTCTTGATGGAATTGTTGCCGGTGTTGGTGGAGTTTTAGTCTTTGTTCCGCAAATTTTTATTTTGTTTTTACTAATATCATTCCTTGAAGATTTTGGATATATGTCTCGGGCGGCTTTAGTAATGGATCGTTCGATGGAAATGGTTGGTTTAACCGGGAAGGCATTTATTCCAATGATTATTGGATTTGGTTGTAATGTACCTGGAGTTATGGCTGCTAGAACGATTGAACAGCCTAGAGAGAGACTACTCACGATTTTGTTAACACCATTAATGTCTTGTTCGGCGCGTTTACCGGTATATGCACTATTCGTTGGTGCGTTTTTTGCGAAAAATCAAGCAATAGTTGTTTTTTCACTATATATACTCGGAATAGTAGTTGCATTAGTATTAGCTAAGGTTTTTTCATCTACTATATTAAAGGGTGAGTTTTCATTATTTGTCGTAGAACTCCCACCGTACCGTATGCCACAAGGTAAAGCTTTGTTTAGAAGCACATGGGATAAAGGTAAAGGGTTTATTCGAAAAGCAGGTACGTTTATCTTTGGTGGTTCTGTAGTAATCTGGTTATTATCTTATATGGGGCCAAGTGGTTTCGATGTTCCAATGGATGATAGCTTTTTAGCAATGATTGGGGGCATTCTTACACCAATACTTGCACCTTTAGGATTCGGGACGTGGCAAGCAGGTGCTTCTTTACTAACAGGATTTTTGGCTAAAGAGGTTGTCGTATCTGCCATGAATATCATTTATCACGTGCCGAATGCGAATTCTTTACAAGGAATATTGTCAACACAGTTTTCTGCACTTTCTGCATTTAGCTTTATGGTATTTGTCTTATTGTATGTACCATGTCTTGCAACTGTTGCGACAATTCGTAAAGAGACAGGTTCAGCTAAATGGACGTATTTCTCAGTTGGATATGCACTAGTTATTGCGTATATATTAGCGCTAATTATCTATCAAGTTGGAAGTCTCTTAGGCTACTAAAGAAAGGAGTATCTACTTATGATTGTCAATATTATAATAGGAGCTCTTATTTTTGGATATGCAGGATGGACACTTTTACGATATATAAAGAAAACAAAAAAAGGTAAATGTGGCTCTTGCTCAATCGCAAAAACTTGTAGTTCAAATTGTGATACAGTAAATTATTCAAAATAGTAATATGGTTTTCTTTAAAGACAAAATTTAAAGGAACCAGTCTAAATACTTGAATAAATTTAGAGGATTAATTAAGATGATAAAGTAATTAACTTAAATAATTGAATAGTACTAGGGGTGCCGTAAATGGTCGGCTGAGATTAAGACACAATAGTCTTTGACCCTTTAACCTGATCTGGATAATGCCAGCGTAGGAAAGTGAACGGTAGAATGCATATTTTGTATTCTTAACATTGATTTGTTCGAGCACAAGTCCTTATGGGATTTGTGCTTTTTTGTATTTAAAATCAAGTTTCATCTTCTATCTGTAAGATCAAAGAGTTCTATTCATGAAATAGGGGGAAGAAAATTGAAGAAAGTATTAACAATAGCAGGCTCTGATTCAAGTGGTGGTGCAGGTATTCAAGCGGATTTAAAGACGTTTTCAGCTCATCGTGTTTTTGGAATGAGTGTTATTACAGCAGTAACAGCCCAAAATACGCAAGGAGTGTTTGCAGTACAAGATATGACACCGGAGATGATTGCTAGTCAGTTAGATGCAATTTTTACTGATATTGAAGTCGATGCTGTAAAAATTGGAATGGTATCTCAAATAGAGACGATTAAAGTCATTGCTGAGAAACTAAAGCAATATAAACCAAAGCAAATCGTAGTTGATCCAGTTATGGTTTCAAAAAGCGGATTTGACTTATTAAGTCAGGATGCAAAGGAAGTTTTAATTCAAGAGTTGATACCGTTAGCAACTGTTATTACGCCAAATCTTCCTGAAGCAGAAGTTATTACTGGTAGAAAAATTACAACGATTGAAGAGATGAAAGAAGCTGCTATTCAAATTCACTCATTAGGTGCTAAGAACGTCCTTGTAAAGGGTGGTCATCTAGAAGGGGAAGCTACTGATATTTGTTTTAATGGTGAGGAGTTCACAAGCTTTAATAGCGTGAGAATCAATACAATTAATACCCATGGTACAGGTTGTACTTTATCTTCAGCCATTACATCTAATTTAGCAAATGAACTTGAAATAAATGAGGCAATTAGAGAAGCGAAAAACTATATAACATTAGCAATACAACATTCCTTTTCAATCGGAAAAGGGGTAGGTCCTGTACATCATTTCTACTCATTGTATGAAAAGGCAGGAGTTCAATATGTCTAATCAAAATGCAAAAATGACGAAGTGGAACTTTACAACACTTTGGTTTGGTGCGGCAGTTTCTGTAGCAGAAATTATGACTGGTGCCCTAGTAGCGCCATTAGGTTTTAAGAAAGGTTTGGCGGCCATTTTAGTAGGGCATTTACTTGGAACATTATTGCTTATTTTAGGTGGAGTCATTGGTTCTCAGCAAAGATTGTCAGCCATGGAATCTACAAAAATTTCATTTGGTAACTATGGTAGCTATTTGTTTTCAATTTTGAATGTTCTACAGTTACTAGGCTGGACAGCAATTATGATTTTAACTGGAGCTCGCTCAATCAATTTAGTTACAATAAAAGATTATCGGTTTGACCACTTATGGGTTTGGTGTTTAGTAATTGGAGTATTAATCGCAATCTGGTTGTACTTTGGACAAAATGCTTCGAAAAAACTAAATAGTTTAGCGGTTGGTTTATTATTTGTTTTAACAATTGTGCTATGTTTTGTCATTTTTAAAAGTGATAAAATCTTAACTCAGCCAAGCACTTCTGGGTTATCTTTTGGAGGAGCAGTTGAATTGTCGGTGATTATGCCATTATCTTGGATTCCCTTAATTAGTGATTATACTCGATTTGCGAAGACAACAAAGGATGGTGCAATTGGTAGTTTTATAGGTTATATGTTTGGTAGCTCTTGGATGTATATTATTGGATTAGGCGCAGCATTAGCATTTAATGAAGTAGACCCGGTTGCTGTTTTAATGAGTGCAAATCTAGGATTATTTGCAGTTGGTATCGTCGTCTTAGCGACTGTTACAACGACTTTTATGGATGCTTATTCTGCTGGAATATCAGTTACAACTATTTTTCCAAAGCTAAATGGAAAACATATAGCTCTTATCGTTACCGCTATTGGAACAATATTGGCTGTTATTTTCCCAATCGAAAAATATGAAGGATTCTTATATACAATAGGTTCTTTTTTTGCACCGTTGTACGCAGTTTTATTAACAGATTACTTTATTCTAAAAAGAACAAATATAAGAAAATCGTTGAAATTTGATTGGCTTGCATTTATTACATGGATTTTAGGGGTTTTCATTTATCGCAAGTTTGTCCAATTAGATTTCTTCTTTGGGGCTACTGTTCCAAGTATGATTTTAATTTGTGTCATTTATATAGTTGTCCAGTTTGTTATTAATAAGCTTGTTCCAAAGCGAATCGGGGGAGAAAAAAATGTTAACTATGAATGAAATGAGTCAAATTCTTGAAAGCGTGAAAGAGAAAAAGCCTTTAGTTCATCACATTACAAATTATGTAACTGTAAATGACTGTGCAAATATGGTGCTAGCTCTAGGTGGATCACCAGTTATGGCCGATGATTTAGCCGAAGTAGAAGAAATGGTATCTTTTGCTTCAGCACTTGTTATTAATATTGGAACACTAAATGAAAGAACAATTCAATCAATGATTAAAGCTGGTAAAAAGGCTAATCAATTAGGGGTACCAGTCATATTAGATCCTGTTGGTGTAGGAGCAACAACTCTACGTACAGAAACGGCAGCTAAATTATTGAAAGAAGTACGTTTTGCAGTAGTTCGTGGAAATATGTCAGAGATTAAAATGATTGCTGGCTTAAATGTTCAAATTAAAGGTGTTGATTCTGTAGCCGGCGAAGAAGACGGTGTTGAAATTGCGAAATCTCTTTCAGCGAAATTAGGCTCAGTAGTTGCAATTACAGGTGCGGTAGATATTGTTGCAGAACAAGACCGAGTATGTACCATTTCAAATGGAGTTAAAATGCTAGCAGATGTAACTGGAACTGGATGTATGAGTACATCATTAATTGGAACTTATGCTGGAGCAACGACTGATTATTTCCTTGCAGCTGTTTCCGGTATTACGACAATGGGTCTATGTGGAGAGCTTGCTAAGGCTCGCCTAACTGAAGGACAAGGAATTGGCACATTTAAAGTAAACTTATTTGATGAAGTATCTAAAGCTTCTGTTGATACACTTCTAACAGGGGGAAAAATCGAATGGCTATAACTAAAAGTAAAATAGATTATAAGCTTTATTTAGTAACAGATCGAGATGTATTAGGATCAAGAGATATAGTTCAATCTGTTGAGGAAGCAATTAAAGGTGGAACAACAATCGTACAAATAAGAGAAAAGAATTGTAGTAGTCTAGACTTTTACAAAATTGCTATGCAAGTAAAAGAAGTCACTTCAAAATATAATGTTCCATTGATTATTAATGACCGTTTAGACATCGCATTGGCGATACAGGCTGATGGCTTGCATATCGGTCAAGAAGATTTACCTTTAACTGTGGCTAGACAGATTGTTGGGGAAGATATGATTATTGGTGTATCTGCATCAACATTAGAAGAAGCAATGATTGCACAGGAACAAGGTGCGGATTATGTTGGTATTGGTTCAGTGTATCCGACGAGTACAAAACTAGATGCAAAATATTTAGCACTAGATGAGTTACGAAGAATACGTGAGGCAGTAAAAATTCCAATCGTAGGCATCGGTGGAATTAATGAAAAAAACGTTGCTGAATTAATGGAAACAAAAATTGACGGTGTTGCAATTGTTTCTGCGATATTAGGGGAAGAAGATATTAAATCGGCTGCTGAACATTTGAGTACCCTGGTTAATAAATAATAAAAATGTTTAGGGTGTCTATTACATCGTTATTTGATGGATAGGTGCCCTTTTTGTATTTTATACATACTCATTCAAACATAGTAACAATTACTAGATTCTAAACCGTCCTTAACTAATGTAAATTAGCGTTTCAATGTTGTTTATTGAATATCATCTGTAACAAATTATACAAAAATATTTGTTAATTACTATTGAAACATACCGAAATAAATATAGTAGGAGGTAGAATTTTAGTGAAACAATTTAAGAAAAAAAGACTTGGATTAATTTTATCATATGGAATTATTTTTTCTACATTCGACCCACTATCTGCACTGGCAGCAGTTGTTCCTTCAAATAGTCGTCCTAGTGTTACTTATGGATCGACTAATGAATTTGGCAGTTCTGAACTTTTAGGTCCCTGGAAAGATAAAAAGTGGAATTATTACGCATACTCATATAAATATAATGGATGGGATAAAGATGCATTTGAAACTGTAAATGCACAAGCGACAGTTACATTATCTTCTACTTCAAATTCTACTTATACCCTTTCCGGTTCTACTGAATTTGGAATCAAAAAAATTGCCGAAGCAAATCTGGGAGGAACATTTGGTAAGAGTTGGGGAAAAACATCAACTGTAGAATTTACTGCACAAAAAGGTTATATCTATGAATTATGGAGTGCTAATAAAATTAAGGTAGAAAAGTACAAATACACATACAAACCTTTACTTGGCTCAAAAAAGACTTTGTACAGCAGGGCGAATGATCGTGACGGAACGTATAAATGGTTTTTCAGATATCCTCGCAAATAGTTTATTCTTTTAATTTTGAAATTTAAATTAGGAAAAAAAAGAAGTGAGGAATATTATTGAAAAAACAGCTTTGTTTATTTATACTAACCGCTACACTCATTGCTATATTTACAGCATGCAACTCCCAAAAAAATAATCACCCTACACATCCCATGCTTTCTGCTGTTGCTAAATTAGAAGGAGAAATTAAAAAAGAAAAAAATTATTTATTCTTTAATAAAAATGAGTATACGAAAAGAATAACTTTATATTTCTACGATAATTACAATAAAGCACCGATTACAAATGTTAGATTATTTCGTGATAATGTATTAGTTAGTAAAAAAACGAAAGTAATCGATACATCAATTCATGATAATGGTATATTTACATTTGAATTGCGTGAGTATATACCTTTCTTTAATAGTATCGAATTAAGTAATCATAATGGTAGACTTTTAAAATTAAAAACAGGCGATTATCATTTTGAATTGGTCGATCTGGCAGATAATATAGAAAATGATTACCGGTGGTACTTAGAAAGTTATACCACAGGTGAAGGTAATTTTAAATTTGAAATGGATGCTAATTTTAGCAGGAAAAATTCTCAAAAAACAAAGTATGAGTTAAATTCGGCATATAAAAAGTTAAAAGGATTTAGTGTGGTAGAAATTCCCACATTTAAAGAAAAGAGTAATACTTTATTCTTGAAATACTCTGCAACTAGTTCAACCAAAGAGGCTGGTTCCTATGAAGTTTTAGTAGTTCAGAAGAATAGTAGTGGACAAAAGTATTTAATGGGTTCTGTTGTTGTTCCATTAAAGGAATAATTACTAACTAGAATTAAGTCACTTCATTAAAAAATGAAGTGATTTTTGTTTTTTTAAGAGGAAAACTTGATTGTCATGGACTAGTAGCACTTCAAACTATCTCCCCACCACTCCTCAACTTTTCCTAACCTTTCCTTATTTGTCTCATTTTGTCGAACATAGATTAAAGGGAAATGGTAGAAAATAGCGAATATTATCAATTGTAAGACTAAAATATTTATTTCTTATACACGAAATATGAGACTCCACTGCTATTTGCTGCAGTTGGAGACATTCTTACGTTTTTTTAAACGTACCTAAATATTAAAAGGAGAGTGACTAACACATGGATTTTTTATTATCTAAAGAACAGCAAATGATTCAAGAAATGGTACGAGATTTCGCGGCAAAGGAAATTGAGCCTTTTGCAGAGGAACTTGATCGTGATAGCAAATTCCCAATTGAAACGTTCAAAAAAATGGGTGAATTAGGTTTATTAGGAATTCCGTTCCCTGAAGAGTATGGCGGTAGCGGTGGCGATACAATTAGTTATGCGTTAGCTGTAGAGGAAATAGGGCGTGCATGTGGAGGAACAGGTTTAAGCTTTGCTGCAACATGTTCATTAGGTGCTTCTCCAATTTACTATTTTGGTACAGAGGAACAAAAGCAAAAATACTTAGTTCCAATGGCGCAAGGAAAAACGCTAGGAGCTTTCGGTTTAACTGAGCCAAATGCGGGTTCTGATGCTGGTGGAACACAAACAAAAGCAGTTTTAGAAGGTGATGAGTATGTGATTACAGGTGAAAAATGCTGGATTACAAACGCTCAGTATTCTAACACAATTATCGTAACTGCTTATACTTCTATTGATGAAAAAGGAAAGAAAAATATATGTGCATTTATCGTTCCAACTGACTCAGAAGGATTAACAATTACAGATCCTTATGACAAGATGGGTGTTCGTGCTTCTAATACAACTCAAATTGTTTTAGATGGAGTACGTGTTCCAAAAGAAAATATTCTTGGCAATCCTGATAAAGGTTTTGGCCAATTCTTATATACATTAGATGGTGGTAGAATTTCAATTGCAGCACTTGCTGTAGGTATTGCACAAAAGGCTTTTGATAAAGCATTAGTATATGCAAAAGAACGTAAACAATTTAAACAACCTTTATCTAGTTTCCAAGCTATTCAATTTAAATTAGCTGATATGGCAATGGGAATTGAGTTAGCAAGAAATATGGTGCACAAAGCTGCGTGGTTAAAAGACAATGGAAAACCGTTTACGAAAGAAGCGGCATTCGCTAAGTTATACGCATCTGAAATCGCTTCCAAAATTGCGAATGAATCATTACAAATTCATGGTGGATATGGCTATATGAAAGAGTATGGCATCGAGCGTTTAGTACGTGATGCTAAGTTACTTGAAATTGGTGAAGGTACATCAGAAATTCAACGTATGGTAATTGCACGTCAATTAGGATGCCGATAAGGAGAGAGAATATGATCAAAATACTTATTGCAAACCGCGGGGAAATCGCATGTAGAATTATCGAAACATGTAAAAAGCTTCGTTATCAAACTGTGGCAGTTTATTCAGATGCTGATAAGGAAAGTTTGCATGTTAAGTTAAGTGATGAAGCTTTTTCTTTAAAAGGGAATCATACAAAAGATACGTATTTAAACGCTGATTTAATTATAAAAATTGCAAAAGAAAATAATGTAACAGCAATTCATCCTGGATATGGCTTCTTATCAGAAAATAGTGATTTTGCTAGAAAATGTAATGAAGCAGGCATTTTATTTGTTGGTCCTAAGCCAGAGCATTTAGAGATGATGGGCGAAAAAATTAGAGCTAGACAAATAATGGAGCAATTAAACATTCCATTAATTAAAGGAAATTCTCACCCAATTCAATCGGTTGAAGAAGCGAGAGAAATAGCAGCCGAAATTGGCTATCCTGTTATGTTAAAAGCGTCTAGTGGTGGCGGCGGAATCGGTATGAAGTTAATCGAAAACGAAGCACAGCTAGAAAAAGAATTTTTAACAACACAAACGAGAGCTCTTCAATTTTTTGCGAATGATGATGTTTTCATTGAAAAAGCAATTATTAAACCGAGACATATTGAAGCACAAATCGCTGCTGATACTCATGGCAATGCTGTTTTCTTATTTGAAAGAGATTGTTCAATTCAAAGAAGAAACCAAAAAGTTGTTGAGGAAGCACCATCACCGTTCCTTTCTCCACAAGGTAGAAAGAAACTTGAAGAATATGCCCTTACGATTGCTAATCAAATTAAATATGTAAACGTTGGAACAATTGAATTTTTAGTTGATGAAAAAGAAAATATTTATTTCTTAGAAATGAATACTAGATTACAAGTTGAGCACGGTGTAACAGAAGGAATTACAGGAATTGATCTAGTTGAATGGCAGTTCCGTATCACATTTGGTGAAACACTTCCAATTCGTCCTACTCATGTAGAAATGAATGGTCATTCTATTGAAGTAAGGGTATATGCTGAGGATCCTAAAACTTTCTTCCCATCACCAGGAACAGTTCAACACTGTAACTTCCCAGAGGAGATTGGTGTACGTATTGATACGCATCTTTATGATGGATGGGTTGTATCACCGTTTTATGATCCACTATTAGCGAAAGTAATTGTTACGGCTAATACAAGAAAAGAAGCAGTAATTCAACTGCACAATTATCTTAAAAAGGTAGAAATTGAAGGTATTAAAACAAATGTGCCGTTTTTGATTGATATTCTATCAACGAATGCATTCCAAGAAGGCGATTATACAACGAGCTTTATTAGTGAATATCAAAAAGTGAAATGAGGTAATTAGATATGGAAAACTTAACTGCAATGATGGCTGGAAGCGTATGGAAATGTCTTGTATCTGTAGGGGACGAAATTAGTAGTGATCAAGATTATGTAATCTTAGAGTCTATGAAAATGGAAATTCCTCATGCTGCTCCTTATAAATGTAAAGTCGTAAATGTGTTCGTTAACGAAGGCGATTTTGTAAACGAGGGCGACTCTTTAATTCAAGTTGAAAAACTAGGTTAGGAGTTATTAGTGATGAAGCTACCTCAATCGGCTTTTATAAGAGAAGTAGGTCCACGTGATGGTTTGCAAAATGAAAAACAGTTTGTTTCCACTGAAAAGAAGCTTGAGTGGATCAATTTATTAGTAGAGAGTGGTTTGTCTTATATTGAAGTTTCTTCGTTTGTAAGGCCAGACTGGATTCCTCAATTAAGTGACTCGGTAGATCTATTTACGAGGCTTAAGAAAAAAGATGGGGTTACTTATGCAGCTCTTGTTCCTAATAAAAGAGGACTAATGAGTGCATTTGAAGTAGATGCAGATGAAATTAATTTCTTTGTTTCTGCTAGCGAAACACATAATTTAAAAAATAAAAACGCGAGTATCGAGCATTCAATGAGCGATATTCGCTCAATGATTACAGAATGTAAAAATAATAAAAAGACTACTAGAGCATATATTTCAACTGTATTTGGTTGCCCGTATGAGGGTGCTGTAGACCAAATGAAGGTGATCCAACTTGCAAACCAATTACTTGAATGTGGTGTAGATGAGATTTCCTTAGGCGATACAATTGGAATTGCGAATCCGCTTCAGGTAAATCAATTTTTAGAAAATCTAGTTAAAGAAGTACCAGTTAATCGAATTGCTATGCATTTCCATGATACATATGGTCGTGCTGTTGCAAATCTATATACTTCTTTACTATTTGGAATTGAAAAATTTGATTCATCAAATGGTGGACTAGGTGGTTGTCCATATGCACCAGGAGCTAGTGGAAATGTAGCTACTGAAGACGTTGTTTCATTACTTCATAATTTAGGTATGACAACTAATGTGGATGAAAAGAAACTTCATCAAGCTACTTCATATATCTCTGAACAAATGAACTTAACACCAGTTAGTAAGCTATTTTCCGTATGGAATGGTTCAAAGGAGAGTATTTAAATGGAATCAAGTTTATTAGTAAGTGATATCGGTCATATTAGAATTCTTACATTAAATCGTACAAATGCAGCTAATTCATTATCACGTGAGTTACTAGATGCTCTTCATAGCCAAATGGATGAGTTAAAGAAATCATCTGTACGTGCTGTCATATTTACTGGTAGTGGATCATCTTATTTCTGTAGTGGTGCTGATTTAAAAGAAAGAAGAGGCATGACTGAGAGTGAGGCTCGAGAAACTGTTGAAAAAATCGGGACACTTTTTGAAAAAGTTGAAAGATTACCTATGCCAACAATCGCAGCAATCAATGGAGTTGCTCTAGGTGGAGGACTTGAACTTGCTTTGGCATGTGATTTAAGAATTGCTCATAAAGAAGCAATCGTTGGTTTACCAGAAACATCTTTAGCGATTATTCCAGGTGCTGGTGGTACACAAAGACTTCCACGTTTAATTGGACTTGGAAGAGCGAAGGAACTAATCTTTACTGGCAAACGTTTAAATGCACATGAGGCTGAAGGCTATGGCATTCTAGAACATGTTGTTGAAATAGATGAATTACAAAATAAGGCGCTTGAAATATGCGAAACGATCGCAAGTAAAGGTCCTCTTGCAATCCGTGCAGCAAAAAAGGCGATTCAACGCGGTTTCGATCTTCCTTTAGATTTAGGGCTAAGATTAGAAACTTATGAATATGAAACTTTACTGCATACAAACGATCGTATGGAAGGTTTAGTAGCATTTCAAGAAAAGCGTAAGCCGCAATATAAAGGAGAGTAATTGCATGTCAAACGAAGCAACATATCAAGCTCGAAAAGAACAAATACTTTCTGGTGGGAAAGAAAAATATCATGAGAGCAATGCCAAAATTGGTAAGCTCTTTGCAAGAGAAAGAATTAATCAACTTTTAGATAAAGACAGTTTTGTGGAAGATGGTTTCTTTGCAAACTGTATGAATGACGAATTTCCAGCAGATGGCATCGTAACAGGAATCGGTAAAATTAATGGCCGTACTGTATGTGTAATGGCGAATGATTCAACTGTAAAAGCAGGTTCATGGGGCGAAAAAACAGTAGAAAAAATCATCCGCATTCAAGAAACATGTTTAAAAATGCTTGTACCTTTAATTTATTTAGTGGACTCTGCAGGAGCACGTATTACGGATCAAGTATTTATGTTCCCAGGTAGACGTGGTGCTGGACGTATATTCCACAACCAAATTAAGCTATCAGGTCAAGTACCTCAAATCTGCTTATTATTTGGACCTTCTGCTGCAGGTGGAGCTTATATTCCTGCATTCTGTGATTCTGTATTTATGGTTGAAGGTAATTCTTCAATGTACTTAGGATCACCTCGTATGGCTGAAATGGTAATTGGTGAAAAAGTTACACTCGAAGAAATGGGTGGAGCTAGAATGCACTGTTCAGTTTCAGGCTGCGGAGATGTATTATGTGAGTCAGAAGAAGAAGCAATTGCTAAGTTAAAAGATTATTTATCTTACTTACCAACTAATTTCAAGCAAGGGGCTCCTGTTGTTGAAGCTAAAAATCCTGTTCAAAAGGAGAAGTCTTTAGCAGAAATTATACCAAGCAATCAAAACGTACCATTTTCTATTTATGAATTTATCGACCGAGTAGTTGATGAAGATTCATTCTTTGAAATTAAAAAGCTATTTGCACCTGAACTAGTGACTGGTTTTGCTAGATTAGATGGACGTAGCGTAGGAATTATCGCTAATCAACCGAGAGTTAAAGGTGGCGTATTATTCCATGATTCAGCGGATAAAGCAGCTAAATTTATTAATTTATGTGATGCTTACCATATTCCTTTATTATTCTTAATGGATGTACCTGGTTTCATGATTGGTACAAAAGTAGAGCGTGCAGGAATTATCCGCCATGGTGCAAAAATGCTTTATAGCATGAGTAATGCATCTGTTCCAAAAATCTCAGTTATCGTTCGTAAAGCATATGGTGCTGGACTTTACGCAATGGCAGGCCCTGCATTTGAAACAGACTGCGTCATTGCATTCCCATCTGCTCAAATCGCTGTAATGGGACCTGAAGCAGCAGTAAACGCAGTGTATGCAAAGAAAATTGCAAGCTTACCAAAAGAAGAACAAGCTGCCTTTATCCAAGAAAAACGTAAAGAGTATGCCGAAGATATCGATATTTACCGCTTAGCATCTGAGCTAGTAGTAGATGTTGTCATTCAACCAGAAGAGCTACGTACGGAGCTAATTAAACGTTTTGCTTATTACTCAGAATCATATGAAACTCCTGCTACGAAAAAGCATGGTGTTTATCCTGTTTAAAGGATAATGAAAACAGCCCTAGAATTAGGGCTGTTTTTTTATTCGTTTCGTATGTGGGGTTAATATTCATTAGTTTATGGAAATATTGCCATTTCCGCAATGTTTCCGAGACGATTTTACGAATTTTTTCATCATCTTCTACAATCATGATTTTAAACAATAAAAAACCTCCTTATATAAAAGCGGTATCTACTATTAGGATCTATATGTAAACCTAGATGCAATTAAATTGTTCGAATGTATGAAAAGACTATTATATTAGGGGAGAGTGGACAATATGAACCAATACGTGGGATATCTTAATAATTAAACAAACGTTTGATTATATATATTCTCCTAAAATTTTAGATTTAGAGGTAATTTATGCTTTATTAAGAAATTATAATAGTAATGGAAGTAGTTTTATAAACTGCTACTAAAGGGGGGGTTACTTGAGTAAATTAGATCAGAAGCTAAAAGAATGGCACAAGCATAACTTACTAGATGAAGAATCATTAAATCGAATAGTCGAGTATGAAAGGCATCGGGCTAAAGCTGAAAAGCAATCATTTTTAGGAGATATTATACCATTTTTAATTGCATTACTTGTAGCATTCTCAATTTTAGCGCTTGTGGGCAGTAACTGGAACGATTTTAGTCAAACCATGAGATTAATCATTATTTTTGTAACACTATTAGTTTTCCATGCAGTTGCATTTATAAGCTATCAAAAGGGTAAAGAATTGTTTGGGAATTGTTTAAACTTTATTAATGTAATTGGGTACGCATGTGCATTTGTATTAATTGTACAAATGTATCAATTTACTAGTGACAGCCCAGTATTTTTGATCACTTGGACAATGCTCGCATTCCTTTACTATTATGTGTTAAAGCATAATATGTTCTATTATCTTTTCTTAGGAATTGGATTTTTTAGTTTGAGTTATAGTGCTGGAATAGGAACGGCACATGTTTATCTTCTTCAAATTCCATTGTTACTTTGCTCAGTTTATTTCTTGAAAATAATGAAGAATCGATGGAATGCTAGCTTTAATTACACATTTCTAGGCTATATTGTCATTATGTTTTTCCAGACATTTTCAGATCGCCAATATATGACGCCGATCATTCTAGTCGTGTTTATTCTTTGGTATTTAAATGAACGTGGGATTATTACTTATGTTATTTTACCTGTATTTACTATATTTATATGGTTATTTACATTTTTTACTTCATTATTTGGAGGATCATATGATGTAATCCACGAGATACAAAAGGAATTTTCACATGGATTTTTAAAGCCGATTGCAGTGCCACTGTTTGATGCGATCATTCTATTAATCCTAATACTAGCAATCTATACTATGTACAAGAAATGGAAGGACAATGTATCGTTTAATAATTATCTTTGGATCTTCTTATTTATATTTTTATTGCCAATATTAGGGGTACAAGATCAATTAGCCAATATGATCGTTGGAGTATTAATACTATTTGCTTATTCGTGTATACGTTTATTTAAAGGTGTATCTGGCCAGGAAAAAGGAAGTATTATTATTGGTTTTATAACATTTGCCTCACTCGTTATTGGAATTTATACAGGATTTTCAATTTCATTTATCAGTAAATCAATTGTGTTTATTATCCTTGCAGTAGTTCTATATTTTGTCTATACCCAATCGAGAAAAGCAAGAGGTGATGAACATGCAAAATAAAAAGAAGTTACTTTTGCTTTCAATCATTCAATTTATCTTATTACTAGCTTTACTTGGAAACATTATGTACTTTAAGCAATCAGCCGATACGTTTAAAATAAGATCAGAAAGTTTGGATCCAGTGGAACCTTTATTAGGACATTATGCAGCCCTATCGTATGATTTTGATACAATAACAATGAAGGATTGGAATGGTAAAGGTAAGCCGAAAGAAGGGGAAAAAGTTTATATTGTCTTTCAAAAGGGACAAAACGATATTTATCAATTAGATTATGTAACGGATCATCGTCCAAAACATTCAAAATACATTAAAGCAACTATTCAATACGTATTTTTAGAAGAAGACGAAGAAATTGCCATCAACCATAATCTAAGTCGTTTTTACATTCCAGAAAGCCAAATGGACAAATACAATCGAGGCGGATCAAAGTATATTGTTACAATCCAGCAAAAAGGAGATCGATCAGTCGTTAAAGCTGTTGATGTTCAGTGAAATAGCCACTCAATTGAGTGGTTATTTTTTATAGTATCTTGGAAGAGTTTACTAGTTTAGGACAAGAAAAGGGTTTGATTTTTAGACATATTTAATACGGAAAGTTAGCTTTATAATATGGAAATATATGGTGTTATTTAATATATAAAATGATGGAGATTTTAAAAGATGAATAAGTTTATAAAAATAATATTATTACTATTATTCTGTTTCTATTTAATGATCCTTACTGAAAGAATTCTATTTAAATATTTACCTGTACAACAATTTATTAGCCATTTCGAAATTAATTTCGCTAGAGATGATTGGAGGAGATCAAATAACTTTATTCCATTCAAAACGATTATTTTTTATTTGTTATTGGCTGATATTAATTTTGATATTAGAATTAGTAATTTGGCTGGCAATATTATCGGGTTTATGCCATTTGGCTTCTTGTTGCCGTTAATAGTTAAGAAGTATGATAATTTGAAATCAATTTTAAAAGCGACTTTCATTTTAAGTTTAACTTATGAATTACTTCAGTTATTATTATTTCAGCTAGGTAGCTTTGATGTTGATGATTTAATATTAAATACACTTGGCGGTGGATTAGGTTATTTAGTTTTGAAAATAATTAGATTGGTTTTTGACTTGAAGAATAAACAAAGGGTTAATACTTCTAGAATGAATTGACAACTTTTTTTTAAGAATATAAAAAGAGCTCACATCATAAGAATGAGCTCTTTTTGTATTACGCTGAAATTTCATCGCGTTTTAATAAATTAGCTTTTGCTAAACGTTTTCCAATAATAACACCTAATGCAGATGCTACATAGGCTTTAACTAATCCAAGAATAATGAAAGGATAAAAACCGAAAGCCATTGCATCGTGCCAGCTTAGAGAAGCTGCAATTTTTAACCACACAGTACCAAAAACTAACGTAACAAACATTCCGATAGTGTTTGCAATCATTGCATTTAAGACTGTGAACTTAGTTTTTTCAATATAGTAAGCGATAATGAAAATAGTTGGAATAAATCCAATTAAATAACCACCTGTTGAACCGACTAGTACGCCAAACCCCGCAGCACCACCTGCGAAAACCGGGATTCCGATTGCACCAAGAGCTAAATAAAGAAGTAACGAGATTGTTCCGTATTTTTTACCTAAAATCGTAGCTGCTAAGCCGATTGCTAATGTTTGTCCTGTGATTGGAACAGGAGAAAAGGGCAAAGGAATAGATACTTGAGATAGAATACCGATAATTGCTGCAAATAAAGCTGAATTAATAAGCATTTTTAATCTTTCTTGTTGCATTACAAAATCTCCCTCTCTTTATGTTAACTTATTTTATTTGTTAGTTAACATATTGTAAATTAATTATATTTTATATAAAAAGATTGTCAATATGATTCAATTTAAAGAGTATTAAAATCATTAATTTTGAGAAGTTTTAAATGAAGGGAAAAGACTTAAGGAGAGCTCATCTAAGTATATTAAAAGTAATTGATCTAGGAAAATGTCTAGTCCCCAATTTAATAAAAAAGAGTAATTCGAATACGATTACTCTTCTTTCAAAACTATAATTTTTTTCCTGCATAATTTAATTAAGAGCTAGTTCTTTTAATTAATTTGATTACACCATAAATAATTCCAGCAATCATTAAAATTGCAATTGGTAAAACTACAATCATTCCTAACATTCTATGTACTCCCCTATTCAAGAATAGATGATTTTGATATATTACCTTTTTCATCACAGGCAACATTCACTCTAATACAGCGTTCCTGTATTACAGATTCCAACACCAAACTGCTAGTCCCTAACTTGGTGTACCTGATTGATATCAACACGTTTAGCATACGATACTAAATATTTCCAAAAGATTCAATGTTCAAAAGAAATTTATTAATTTTCAAATCTGAAAAAACTATGTAAACTAATCGACCCATTTTGAGCATGTAAATTTAAAATACAGTATGTTTGCTCAAACACCGATACCAGGAAACATATCTAGACAATTATTAGAGAAGTTAGTAATGTGTCGAGGTTTAATTATATTGATATAATTGTTTGCTTTTCTTTCAAAAACATAAAGCTAATTAAAATAAGTGTGTATTTTTAAAGGGAAATTAAGTAAATATTAAAGAGTGAAAATAACATTGGCATGAATAAGATTATGTTACTAGTAAATAACCTAGATAATAGTCTTTTTAGTTTAATTGATTGCCAAATCCTTGTTTAGGCTAGAGAGAAAAAGTGTGTTACTACTATAAAATCGGGATACGTAATTAACATTTAGTTTGTGAGTCTAAAGTATATATATCTAATTATATATTTCTATAGGTAAGGGTTTTCGTTATATTAAAATAATAAAAACTTCAAAAAAATAATATTAATAAGTGTTGACATTTATGAAAAATAGGAATAAAGTATGTATTAATTGAATCGCGAAAAGCAATGATAGGAATTTTAGTAGTGGAGTTTTCCCTGTAACAGAGAGCTGGTGGTTGCTGCAAACCAGTACATAAAACACATGAATTACGATCCTAGAGCATCTTCCTCGAAACGAATTGTGAGGGGAAGACGGTGAAGAGCCGTTATGAAATGAAGATATTAGTATTGTTTTTAATACTAATAATTTAGGGTGGTACCGCGAATAGACTATTTCGTCCCTACTGTGTAAACAGTAGGGACTTTTTTATTTTAAGAAAATAATTTAATTAAATAATAAGCAATGAATGGAATTAAAGTAGTGAAGTTTTCCCTGTAACAGAGAGCTGATGGTCGGTGCAAATCAGTACATAAAACGACATGAATTACAATCCACGAGCATCTTCTTCGAAACGAATTGTGAGGGGAAGACGGTGAAGAGCCGTTATGAAATGAAGATATTAGTAAGTTTTAGTAAAACAGCTAATAACTAGGGTGGTACCGCGAATTTAAAGTTCGTCCCTACTGTGCAAACAGTAGGGATTTTTTTATGGAAAAAAATCCTGTGTGCATGTATAGATGTGACGGAATAAGCTACAAATGTGAGAAGAACTAAGGTGAAACATAAGCTTGTCTTTTTTTTTGAGTTGTCTAGTTCCAGGTGTTAGCCCCTCGAGGTCATAAGCCAAAGTCCAATAAAGGTAAAAACCAACCTTTATCGGCCTTTGTCTTATGCTTGTCGGGGCTTTAGCAAACGCCTTCCACATTTCGTGTTTGAAAGGAGTGATGTGTTTGGTTGATTACGACTATAAATACCGAATAAAAAAAGATTTTGTAGAAAGAAGGAGTAATTTGGAAAAAGTAGAAATGGTTAAATGATGGAAACTTGCTTAAAAATGCTCAAAAAAAGCTTTTAGCAAGATATAGATAGAACGGGTATTTTTAAGAAAGTAGAGTAATAGATTTTTAAGTGAAATAATTTTTAAAAAGGGGAATTGATGACATGAAAGAAGCAGCTTTTGAAACAAAAATAATACCACCTCATTTGAAACAGTACTTATCGGAGCAAAATTATGATCTTTACACGCCAATTGATCATGCTGTATGGCGCTATGTAATGAGACAAAATCATCATGCATTAAAAGATAAAGCACATTCTGCATTTGTCGATGGACTAAAGATGTCAGGAATTGAAACGGAAAAAATTCCAAATGTAGCTGAAATGAACGAGTGCCTTTCAAAAATCGGTTGGGGCGCAGGAATCGTTAATGGATTAATTCCAGGCGCTGCATTTTTTGAACTGTTAGCAAATGGTATTTTACCAATCGCAACTGAAATTAGACAAATTACGAATATAGAATATACACCTGCTCCAGATATTATTCATGAGGCTGCAGGACACGCGCCAATATTATTTCACCCTGTATTTAGAGAATACGTACAAAAAATTGGTTCAATTGGTGCAAAGGCATTTGCTACAAAAGAAAAACAAGAATTATTTGAAGCAGTTAGAAATTTAACGATTGTAATGGAAGATCCAAAATCGACTTCAGAAGAAAAAGCTGCTGCACAAAAATTAGTTGAAGAAAGACAAAAAGCAATTGTTGGAATTTCAGAAGCTGAAAAAATTTCACGCGTATTCTGGAGAACAGTTGAATATGGTCTAATTGGTGAATTAGATAATCCCAAAATTTATGGCGCTGGTTTATTATCATCAGTAGGCGAAAGCACACATTGCTTTACAGATGCAGTTGAAAGACTACCTTTCTCTATTGAAGCTTCTACATTACAACCGAAAAATATAACTGAAATGCAAGCACAATTATTCATATGCAAAGATTTCGATGAGTTAATGCAAGGTGCTGAAGAATTAGCAAGCACTATGGCATTCCGTGTAGGTGGTACAGAAAGCTTAGATAAAGCTCTTAAATCAAAAAGCGTTGCAACATTTGAATTAAATTCTGGATTAAGTGTAACTGGTATTGTTCATGCAATCTTAAAAGATGATAACGGTGAAGCAATTTACGTTAATACTACTGGCGAAACAGCACTTTCAATAAATAATAAGCAATTAGAAGGTCACGGAAAAGACTACCATGCTAAAGGGTTTGGTACACCAATTGGACTTCTAAAAGGAAATATTGAATTAGAAGAATGTGACGATGCTGCACTTGAAAATTTAGGTATTGTCGTAGGGAACTTTGTTGATTTAGAATTCTTAAGCAATGTAAGCGCTTCCGGTAGAATTGTGAATATTATTAAGAATGAAGACAAAGTTGCACTAATCTCATTTGAAGACTGCACTGTTACTTACGAAGGAAAAGAATTATTCAAAAAAGAGTGGGGAACTTTTGATATGGCAGTTGGTTCTCGAGTTGAATCAGCATACCCTGGTGCAGCTGACCCAACATCTTACTTTAGTGATTCAATTAAAGAAGTAGAGTTCGTAATGGAAACACCGGCTCCATTAACTGAATTAGAAAAATTATATAAAGAAGTTAGAGTAATTAGAGAAAAGAATTCATTCTGTGATGACTGTATTTCTAAACTAATTGCTGTGCATAATGAGCTTAATCGTGAACACCAAAGTGATTGGTTATTACGTTTAGAATTACTTGAAATTGCAACAGTTAATGCTAAATTAGAGCAAATTGTTGAGCCGCTAAAAGCTGAATTGGAAGCATTAAGAAAAGAGGATACTTTAAAGAATCTTATTACAAATGGCTTAAAGCTAGTATAATATGTAAGAATATTGGGAAAAGCATTACTTCTATAGAAGTAATGCTTTTCTTATTAATTAGTTCTGGTAATCTATAGATATAAATTTTTCATAATGAGAGAGGTGTTAACAATGGGATTTGAAATAAAAGGAATTGATCATATTCAATTAGTTTGTCCAAAGGGTGGAGAGGACGAGGCTAGAAAATTTTATAATGAAATTTTAGGTATGAAGGAATTGCCAAAGCCGGAAAATTTAAAAGGCAGAGGTGGATGCTGGTTTATTTGTGGTAATCAAGAAATTCATATTAGTATTCAAGAAGATTTTATTGCACCTAAAAAAGCTCATCCTGGTTTAATTGTTACAAACATAGAGGCATTAAGAGATCAACTTCTTCAACTCAATTTTGAAATCAAAGGGGAACCACCAATAGAAGGTCGTACTCGTTTTTTTGTTAATGATCCTTTTGGGAATAGGGTCGAGTTTTTAGAATTTCATTAAGCAAATAATTGATTAACCACTGTATATAAACAGTGGTTTTTTACTTTTAATTTAGAGATTTATCGAGAATTAAATTGTTAAAATTGATAAGATTTAATTATCAAATACAAAAGAAGGTGCTTCGTGTTTAAAAAATTAAAGTTACCGAAAGAGTTACAAATTTATAAGGAAACAATTGAGTCTACTGTTAGAGATTCAGTTGAAATTGAGCCAATCGTAAGAAAGACTTCTTTAATAGAAAGTAAGTTTGCAGGACACCCATATTATCCAGTTAGTATGGAGTATCCAAAGGATGAAAATGAGGAGCCTATGAAATTACTTGCTCAGATTAATTTTTCTGAGTTACCAAAATTAGAAAATTTTCCAACATCGGGATTACTTCAATTTTATATTGCGAATGATGTTCTTTATGGGCAAGATTTTGAACATCCAACTAGTCAAAAAAGCTTTAGGGTTATCTATCATGAAAATGTAAATGAAACAAACTTAATTGAAGACTTCTCTTTTATAACTGTAGAAGATGAATTTCCAATTGGGAAAGAAGCGCAATGCAATTTGAATTAACAGCCCAACCAATATCCCATGAAGCAATGGACTTTGAAAAAATCAACTTAGACGTACCGTTTGACGCAGAAATTGACAATGACGATTATGAAGAGCTTGGTGAGCTTTATTTTGAATATTTTAGTGGAGATGGTCATCGAATTGGAGGGTATCCATACTTTACTCAGTCAGATCCAAGAGATTATGTTAAAAAAACTGAAAATCACTCTATCTTGTTATTACAAATTGATAGTGATGATACAATTGAATGTATGTTTGGTGACGTTGGTGTAGCGAACTTCTTTATTAAAAAAGAGGATCTGTTAAAAAAGGATTTTACTAATGTTCTATACACATGGGATTGTTGTTAAATTTTACAAGATGAAAGAGAGCATTATCCGGCTACAAGCAGGAAGTAATGCTCTTTTTATGGAACTAGTAATGAGTGAATGAAGAGATAATTGAAATTATCAGAATTATTAAGTAGTTTAACTTGTAAAAGTTGCAAGGAGGTTTGTTATGAAATTTATCGCGTTCGAAAATATACACTTAGATGATGCGGCTAGTCTTTTGGCTATCCGTCATATGTATGACCGAAGTATAAATCCTGAATTACCATCTAAATTTGAAGAGGCTTCGTATGCTAAGAAAGCTATTGAGGCGCTTTTTAATGAAAAGGACAGTTTTGGTATTGCAGCGGTGAATGATTCCGAGTTAGTTGGCTATATGATTGGGTCAATTCAAACAGATAAAAATCGAGAACGTCATACATGGATTAAGTATGCAGGGATGGCTATAGCAGAAAGTGAAAATGAAGAGTTATATCGTGAATTATATGCAGAGTTTGCCAAGAAAATGGTAGAACTTGGTTCGTTTAATCATTACGTAATGGTACCAAGTGGAAATAAATCTACTTTAGATGCTTGGCTTCATTTAGGATTTGCTTATGAGCAGGTTCATGGGATACGTGATTTGTCAGTTTCGTCTGATAAAGTATTTGAAGATATACAGATTCGATTGGCGACTAGTGAAGATGAAAAAAGAATACGTGAATTAGCAACTGTAATCATGGAACATCAAGCGAAGTCACCGGTATTTGCACCAGGGTTTATTGAAGAAAGAGATGATTACAAGGAAGGTTATGTAGAAATTATTAATGATGAAGTGGCAACGTTATGGTTAGCGATCTATCAAAATGAGATTGTAGGTTTCCAAGTATTTGAATTAGCAGCAGCATCTGATGAGAATTTATTAACACCTGAATCTTGCATTAGTTTAGTAGTAGGAGCAACCGTCGAATCTTCTCGGGGAATCGGTGTTAGTACGGCCTTATTACAGCATGGACTTACTATTGCTGACAAAGATGGCTATAAACTTTGCGAAACAGATTGGAGAATTACGAATTTAGAATCCTCGAGATTCTGGCCAAAAAATGGGTTTAAACCGATAGCATATCGACTAGTCCGTAAGATTGATCCAAGAATAATTTGGGCAACAGGCGTTTAAAGGGTCAGGAAAAGCAGGAAAATTAGGGAGTGTAGGAAACAGATGAAATTAGTTGGTAATAATATATATTTAAGACATTTAGAAGTTGCAGATGCAGAGGATTTTTTATCATACGAAGTTCGAAATAGAGAGTTTTTTAAACCTTTTACATATATAAAAGACGAGAGTTTCTATACTTTGGAAGCTCAGCAGGATCGTATTAAGTCATATAAAGAGAAAAGTGACAATGATCTTTATTATGGATTTGGTATATTTTTAAAGGAAACAGACGCTTTTATAGGTTTTACGATGCTAGCAGAGGTTTTAAGAGGAGATTTACAAAGTTGTTTTGTTGGTTATTCTTTAGATGAACAACAAAATGGTAAAGGCTATACAACTGAAGCTGCAAAGTTAGTTGTAGAATATGCCTTTAATGAATTAAAATTACATCGCATTGAAGCGGGTGTAATGCCGCATAACATTGGTTCAATAAGAGTATTAGAAAAGGCGGGTTTCCATAAAGAGGGAATTGCCAAGAAAAATGTACGTATAAATGGGAAATGGGAAGATCACCAAATGCTAGCTATCATTAATGAAAATGAATAACTATAAAACTTTTGGAGGGATTAATATGAATATTATTAGTTATCCAGATTTATCAAGTAGACCACATAGTCTCACTGTGGAACGAGTAATGGAAAATTCTATAGATGTGTTGTATGAAGCTTGGACAAAAAGATTTGGTGATTGGTTTGCTGCGCCTGGTTCAGTGATTATGAAGGCAGAGGTTAATTCTGTATTTTTCTTTGAGACGCATTTTGAGGATAAACGTCATCCACATTATGGTCGCTTTTTAAAGCTTGAGCACAATCAACTTGTTGAGATTACTTGGTTCACCTCTGGATCCAAAACGGAGACTGTAGTCACTGTGGAGTTTTCAACAAATGAAAGTGGAGCTGCAGTTATTAGATTGTCACATGCAGGATTCCCAGATGAATTATCAAGAGACCAACACGAGCAAGCATGGCCGATGGTGCTTGAACAACTTGATCGTCGAATGAAGGAATTAGTATAAGTATGAAAAAAGAATCATTTCTTTTAGAGCTACAAGTATTAAAAGAAATTGCTGAAATATTAAACGAGGGTACTAATTTACACAGTACCCTCAATTGTGCCTTAGCCAAATTAATTCAAGTTACGGGTCTAGATACAGGATGGATTTTTTTAATTGATATAAATGGGGGCTTCGAATTAGTCGCTTCACATGAATTACCTCCAGCTCTTATGAACGAAGAGGCTAAGCCAATGTGCAATGGAGATTGTTGGTGTGTAGATAAATATAATACCGGAAGACTTAATAAGGCATCAAACATTATGGAATGTAAAAGATTAGAAGACTCAATTATTCATAATTGGGGAGAAACAAATGGTATCACTCATCATGCTACTGTACCACTGCAAGCAGGTGAAGAATCTTTTGGTTTATTAAATGTTGCTGCTTCTAATAAATTAAAATTTGATCAGGAAGAATTGAATTTACTAGGTGCAGTTGCGTTGCAAATTGGAACAGCAATTAAACGAATTCAATTAACAGAACAGGTAAAAGAGTTTGAGGTGATTCAAGAAAGAAATCGTCTTGCAAAGGACTTACACGACTCAGTTAGTCAATTATTGTTTTCGATTAATGTAACTGCCAAAGCAGGTGCAAATGTATCCGACAATCTGAAATCAAAAGATACATTTAATCATATTCAACAAATTGCCCAAGAAGCACAAGCAGAAATGAAAGCCTTAATATGGCAGCTTAGACCACAGGGTATTGAAAAAGGAATAGTTAGTGCATTAATTAATTATGGTGAAATGCTAGGCTTAAAAGTAATAAGTAATGTAAAAGGAACAACGATATTACCTTCTAAAATAGAAGAAACGTTATGGCGTGTAGGTCAGGAAGCATTTAATAATTGTAGAAAACATTCGGGACAAAATACGGTATATTTACAATTATCAATCAGTACAAAGAAAGTAAAAATGACGATTCGAGATCAAGGTGTCGGTTTTATATGCCCAAAGGATGTACAAATTCCAACATTAGGTTTGAAAAGTATGAAGGAAAGAGTCGAATCGATAAAAGGGTCGTTTTTAGTTGAAAGTGATTTGAATAAAGGAACAAAAATTACGACGAATATCCCTTTTTAAAAAGGAGCGTTTTATGTCTATTAAAATATTAATTGCTGATGATCATCATGTAGTTAGGAGAGGACTTATTTTCTTCTTAAATACGCAAGATGATATCGAAGTTATTGGGGAAGCATCGAACGGAGAAGAGGCATTAAGATTAGTTAAAGAGTTAAAACCTGATATTGTCATCATGGATTTAGCGATGCCAGTTCTAGATGGAATTGAAGCAACCAAAAGAATAAAAATAGAGGGCTTAACAGTTAAAGTAATGATTTTAACTAGTTTTTATGATCAAGATCATATTTTACCTGCAATTGAAGCAGGTGCAGCGGGATATTATTTAAAGGATAGTGACCCAGATGAGCTCGTTTCTGCGATCCGAAAGATACACGATGGGGAAAAACAATTTCATTCGAAGGTTACGACGCAATTAGTTTCTGCATTAACTGGGAAGATCGAAACGAAGAACGATGAGTCATTTCAAGACAAATTAACTAAGCGAGAAATGGATGTATTGAAGGAAATTACGAGGGGAAAGAGTAATAAAGAAATTGCAGCATCATTATTTATTACAGAAAAAACTGTAAAAACCCATGTTTCGAATATATTAGCCAAGACTCAGCTTCAAGATCGAACTCAATTGGCACTATATGCAGTACGAAATGGGATTATGAATTAGATATTAATAGAAAGGAAGAGTGTTATGCGAATTCTTGTATTAGGAGCTGGAGGAATTGGCGGCTATTTTGGAGGACGCTTAGTAGAAAAAGGAGAAGATGTTACATTTTTAGTACGAGCTAATCGGAAAAAACAGCTAGAGGAAAATGGTTTAGTTATTCGTAGTGTGAATGGTGATTTTTCATTTCAACCGAATCTAATTACTGCAAAGAGTCCTGCCGAGATTTTTGACATTGTGCTTTTCTCGACTAAGTCATATCATTTAAGCGACGCTATTTTGGATGTAAAACCGTTCGTAGGTGATCAAACTGTTATTTTACCTCTTTTGAATGGTATTGCTCATCTAAATCCTTTAAAGCAGGCATTTGGTGACGAAAAGGTTATAGGCGGTTTATGTTTTATCGAAACTACTTTGAATGAAGCTGGGGAAGTTGCTCAAACAAGTAAAGCTGCTAGACTTGTATTTGGTGAATTCTTAAGCAAAGAAACTGACCGTATTAAAAAAATTGCTCATGCATTTAGCGGATCAAAAGCTGACTTTGTCCTTAGTAAGCAGATTGAACGAGATATGTGGCATAAATATTTATTTATTACTGTAATGTCTGGTGTTACGTCTCTTATGCGTGCGCCAATTGGTCCAATTAGAGAAAGTGATGGTGGAAGAGCTACTATCCGTGAATTATTTGTAGAGTGCGCTAATATTATGAGATCCCATGATGCACCGATTTCTGAAAATATTGTAGATGAGCATATGAAATCTATCGATGCTCTTGGATATGATATGAAGTCCTCTTTGCAGAGGGATATGGAAAAATGGTCATTAGTAGAGGGGGATCATTTGCAAGGGTATTTACTAGAACTTGCAAAGAAAAAGGATATAACTGCTAAATTACTTGAATTAGTTTATCAAAACATTAAAGTTTATCAAAAAATGAATCAAGATCGTCGTAATAAAGAAACCGAACATTTATCAGTTTGAAATCTACAACTTTAGTTGTAGATTTTTTTCATTTTTATATACTCCTAAACGTGTAGAAAAGTTCTATCAAACGACTGAAGTTCGGACTTTATTAATTGACTATACTAAAGGTACGAATTAAAGGAGTGGAAAATTTGAATATTATAATGATTAATGGTAGTCCAAGAAAAGAAGGTCGTACAGGTAAATTAACTAAAATCATCTCGAAAAAATACAATGTAAAAACAATTGATTTAAGTGAACTAGTATTACCAATTTATAATGGTCAAGAGGAGCAAAATGAAAATGCTAATATCCAAAAACTAAGATCACAGCTAGAAAATGCTGATGCTATGATCATTGCAACACCGGAATATCATGGTGGAATGAGCGGAGCATTAAAAAACGCTTTTGACTTTTTAGGTAGTAAGCATTTTAAAGATAAGCCTGTTGCAATATTGGCTGTAGCCGGTGGAGGAAAGGGTGGCATCAATGCACTTAACAATATGAGAATTGTTTTAAGAGCATTATATGCAAATATTTTATCGAAACAAGTTGTGATTGATCCATCAGACTTTATATCAGAAGGTACTGCGTTAGAAGAAAATTCATCTTATTCAGTAGATAGCTTATTTCAAGAATTGAAGCTCTATGCTCAAATATCAAAAAAGCTAAATGAAGAATGGGCAACAACAAACTATTAAGGATAAGGTGATGACAATGAAAAACTGGGTTCAGTTTAGAATTGCAAGACCTACAAACCAATTAGCTGAAATAAGTAAGTTCTATGGAGAAGGGCTAGGCTTAAAACGTGTGGGTGGTTTTCAAAATCACGATGGTTACGATGGAATCATGTTTGGATTACCTAATGTTGAATACCATTTAGAATTTACTCAACATATTGATGGAAGCCCATGTCCTGCCCCAACAAAGGATAATCTTTTAGTATTTTTTATACCTCATCAAGCGGAAATAGATCTTGTCAAAAATCGATTAAATCATATGGGTTATATTGAAGTTGAACCTGAGAATCCTTATTGGCTCGGAAAAAGTATTACATTTGAAGACCCGGATGGATGGAGAATTGTGTTAATGAATACTGAAGGATTGCGGGATACTTAGGATTTCATTCTAGCTGTAAATAAAAAGGACACGTTGAGAGGACCTTCTATGCAAGGTCCTCTCAACGTGTTGATTATATAACGTGTTCAATATTAAAAATGCGAACACTAAAATTGTGATCTTGGTTGATATGGTGGTATTTTTTGCTTATAAAGTAGAGGTTTTAGTTGATATATCGTTAAAATTTGTTGATAAAAGGACCCTATATTTAAGGACCCTAATTTATTGAGAAATGAAATTTATGTATATTATATCTAATAAAATATACATAAAAAGAAAATTAAATTCGCTCTATACTAATGGTCTATCAATTAATGTTGCGAATTCAAGATCGTGTTCATGACCATCATTGATCGTTGTCATCCCTTTGACAAAGTGAACATGCTTACCATTTCCTACAGGTATTGGGGGGCCAGTTTCAATAATAACTTCGTGATGGTGATCTAGAAAATCTGTATTTACTACAATTCGGTGTATATGACTGTGTCTTCCTTTGGGAATGACTTCACTTGTTACTCCAGCAAATCGATGATTATGTCGATCGTCATCTTCTTCTGCTAATTTAGTACTAGCTACAAATTCATGTACATGTGTTTGAGGTTTTTCTTCTTTCTGGTTTTCTTCTGCCTCTTCGTTTGATACTTTTTCTACTTCTTCATTAGACTCTCTTTCTCTTTCTCTTTCCCTTAGTCTTTTTCGATATTCAAACGGGTCTCTTTTCACAAAATGACGCCCCCTTCAATAAAGATTGTCTTCTTTTTTCATCTTATTAGGAAAGGTAAATAAATATGTATATAAAACGTTAATATTTAGATATTTTTTAATTTAGAAATATTGAAATACTTTCATAAAGTAAGTAAAATGAAATAAATACTTATAAAAAGAAGGTTAGAACGGATGGATACTTTCGATTTGAAAATTATTAATCGTTTAATGGATAATTCTAGAATAAAGTGGGCGGATTTAGCTAGTGAGGTTGGATTGTCAGCTCCGGCTACTGCTGAACGTGTTAACCGATTAGTTGAACAAGGTGTGATTAAAGGGTTTGGTGTGCTAGTTGATTCAGAAAAAGTTGGAAGTGAATTAACTGCGTTTGTAGCTGTCTCGCTTGAGCGCCCAGAAAATCGAGCTCCTTTTTTAGAGCTTGTTAATCAATTAGAGGAAGTGCAGGAATGTCACCATATTGCGGGTGAAGATGATTATTTACTAAAAATTAGAAGTAGAAATACAAAAGACTTAGATCGAGTAATTAGCCATGAAATAAAAGGGTTAAAGGGAGTAATAAGAACAAAAACAACAATTGTAATGGATACAACGAAAGAAACATTTCGACTGCCACTACAAAAACATAAATTTTCTATAGAGTAGGGAGGGTAACATGAATCTTGAATTTTATTTTAAAGGATTAATAATTGGCTTATCAATTGCTGCACCTGTTGGTCCAATTGGAGTACTGTGTATCCGTAGAACTCTAGCATATGGAAGAATGTTTGGTTTAGTTTCTGGTCTTGGGGCTGCTACTGCTGATGGTATTTATGGTTTAGTTGCAGGCTTTGGATTAACTGTTATTATGAATTTTTTAATTGGTCAGCATTTTTGGATTCAGTTAATCGGTGGTTTCTTCCTCTGCTATTTAGGTGTAAAAACACTTATTTCAAAAGCCAGTTATACTCAATCTGATACGCAAAAGAAAAATATAATTAATGCGTTTTTATCCGTTTTATTTTTAACGCTAACAAACCCAATGACGATTCTATCATTTATCGCCATTTTTGCAGGATTAGGAATCTCGAATTCAAATAGCAATATTGTTTCTTCCGTCATTTTAGTATTAGGTGTTTTTTGTGGTTCAAGTTTGTGGTGGGTAATATTAAGCAGTGGTGTGGGACTATTTAGATCTCGAATAAATGATCGGTCTTTAACATTAATTAACCGTTTATCAGGTATTATTATTATTATTTTTGGTGGTATAGCTTTATATGGATTAATGTAAAGCAAGCGTAAGAGGGTATTTAGATGTTATTAATAAAAAGTTTTATTTTAGGTTTATCAGTTTCTGCACCCGTAGGCCCGATTGGTTTATTGTGCATACAAAGAATTATATCTAGGGGAAAAGCAGCTGGTTTTATGACAGGATTAGGCGCATCTTCGGCTAACTTATTTTACGCTAGTATTGCCGCATTTGGTTTTTCTATTGTTTCATCATTTTTAATTGAGCAGGAATTTGTTCTTCGAATCGTAGGTGCAATATTTTTATTTTATTTAGGAATTAAAACCTTTCTAAAAAGACCTGCTAAATCTGCTTCAAATTTGGAGGGTGAAGGCATGGTTAGCATGTTTCTCTCTACATTTTTATTTATGATCACAAATCCTGTAACTATTTTAAACTTTGTAGCAATGTTTGCAGGACTAGGTTTTGACCATAGTTCTACATCTATAGGATCGACACTTTCACTAATTATAGGTGTTTTTTTAGGTGCGGTTTCTTGGTGGCTTATTTTAAGTAGTGTAGTAAGTTTGTTTCGAAATAAAATTACAAATCACTTAGGTTTAGTAAATAAAATGGCTGGTTTAATGATCGTTGTTTTAGGAATTATGTCATTTATTAAGTAAAGGAAGCTATGTATTAGTAGCTTCTTTCCTTTAAGTTTGTGTAAAATAAATAGTATTGACAATTAATAATGGTTGTAACTATAATGGTTACATCGGAGGTTGAATCCTATGAAAATCAGTAGTCGTTTTACCGTTGCTGTTCATATTTTATCTTTGGTCACGATTGAGAATAGTGCGCTTTGTACTTCCGAATGGATTGCAGGAAGTGTAAATACAAATCCGGTTGTAATTAGAAGAGTAATGGGAAAACTTAAGAATGCTGGCTTAATTCAAGTCCGTCGAGGAACCGGTGGAGCTACACTTCATAAGTCTTTAAATGAAATTACTCTTTTAGATGTTTATAGAGCAGTTGAAGTTGTAGAAGAAGGAGAACTTTTTCAATTTCATGAGAAACCGAATCCGAATTGTCCAGTCGGTGCAAATATTCAAGTAGTGCTAGAACTGATCTTAAATCGAGCACAAGAAGCAATGGAAAAAATACTGGATGAAGTTACTATGGAAGAATTAGTTACAGTATTAAGTAAAAAAATTGGATAATATCATTCAATTTTTTTTGGAAATGATGTAACTATTGTTGTTACATCTGTATATTTTTATATTTTTTTAAACTAGATGTAACTATTTTAGTTACGACTATGAATTCAAAACAACTTTATAAAATTTAAGGAGGAAGAAAAAAGATGAAAATTGGTATTATTGGAGCAACAGGAAAAGCAGGAAACCTTATTTTAAAAGAAGCAGTAGAAAGAGGACATGAGGTAACAGCAATCGTAAGAAATGCTTCTAAATTAACAAATAAAGAAGTATCAGTATTGGAAAAGGACTTATTAGATTTAAATTCAACTGACTTAAAGCAATTTGCTGTTGTTGTAAATGCATTTAAAGCAGCTGAAGGCCATGAGCATCTTTATATTGAAGCTGGGAATGTTTTAATAAATGCTTTAAAAGGTGTTAACGATACTAGATTAATCGTAGTTGGTGGAGCTGGAAGCTTGTATGTTGATGAAGAAAAAACGATTCAATTAGTTGATACACCTGAATTTCCAAAAGAATACTATGCTACTGCATCCCATATGACAAAAGGTCTTCACGACTTACAAAAAACGACTGATATTAAGTGGACATTTATTAGCCCAGCGGCATTTTTTGATCCAAATGGTAAACGTACTGGGGCTTATCAAAAAGGAAAAGACAATTTTATTGTTAATAAAAAAGGTAATAGCTACGTAAGTTATGCTGACTATGCAATTGCATTATTAGACGAGATTGAAAATCCACAGCATATTAATGAACGATTTACATTGGTTTCTGAAGCAGAATAAGTTTCAGACTGAAAATCAAGTTTTCGGGAATTTGTGTCTATACAAAAAAGCGATTCTTTATGAGAATCGCTTTTTTTATTTAGGCTCTGTTAAATTAAAATGTTGATTTTTGAAATAAAAAAAGAGGCTGTCAAATTAGACAACCTTTAACTCTTATCAAACTAATGCATGCATTAGTTGTATAAGCTTTTAGAATTTATTCAAAAAATTCTTAAACCGGCAAGAGAAGAATCTAACTCTAGCTAAAAGTTCAATAAAAAACGAGCCGCCGAAGCAACCCGTTATTTTAATAAAAAATGATTATTATTTACTGACTATGAATATATTACTTAATTCTCAAATGACACTTATCAAAAAAATTGGATTATAAAAAGTTTAAGAACAGAAGGTTTTTTGTTGTTGAACCAGAAACTTAACTTTTATTCTAATGTCTTGCGTCAATAACAGTACAACGCATTGCGCCATTTCTTATAGCTCGTTCTGCTTCCTCTAACGTAATTCGTACAAAAACAGCTCTATCAAAATCATTTTCCACATCAAATAGTGCAAAAGCTTGACGGTTTGTAATAAAAATACACTTGAATTCTGCTGTTACACCATTACCATTTTTAGGAAAATTGTCTCTTATCTCACAAAAATCTAGTCCAGCATTTTTAAGTCTTTTTGCTGTTTCCATGTTAATACGAATAATAACGAATACTTCTAAATCTACTCCAGGGACCTCTGATTCAACTTCTACGACTGCAAAAAAGCGGTTTCCGATTCTAAGAAGACAATTGGCACCTATTTCGAAAATTTCTTCATTCATATCTCCACTATCCTTTATTAAAAATTTATTTACGAATACCATACTTATCTAAAAACTTATTTAATGATATAAGCTAGATTTTAAATTTATAAGAGAAGTAAATAGCCTCGTTTCATCTTATTCAATAGAGGAAAGGCTGTTACAGTAATCACTTGATAGACAAACTGTGTTATTAACCATTTTTAATTATGCATAGGTTATACTTGTCTCTTCTATCCTTCTGATACAAATAACCTGCAAGTAACACAATAAAAAAAATGCTGCAATTAAGCAGCTAATCTTATTCAACTATCCTGAAAATTACTTTTTTCATTCATTTGATGGTGCTACATTATTGTGGCATGAAGGTCTACTATGGAAGTAAGATATAACCTTCCATTCACTGTGGTGAATCTGAGGGTTCATGGTTGGCTAACGCACTGCGTTAGTTGTATAAGTTTTATTTTTCATTATTCAATTCCTTTAAAAATTCAGGATCTATCCAAACTTCTTCTACTTCATATTCATCTAAATCATCTGCATCTGTATTATCTTCTTGTATCATATTTAGAAATTTATTAAAAGATGTTGTAATTAAATAAAGGTGATTTAATTGCATTTCACCTTCTTCAACCATTAATTCTTCTTCATGATCCCAGAAATAAACGTAACCATACTTTTCTTTGTTTAAATTTAAGCAAATAATATTACCACCTATATCACCAGCAATTGGTACGCACCCTTCTGGAATTCTTCCTTTGAATGTTTTATAGCACATCAATATGTCTTCATAAGACTCTAAATCTGTTCCGAAAAAAGAAGATAAAATAAAATCAGGTGCTTCTTCGGAGATAACTTTATTAAGTGATGGAGTTCCCCCGTTATATTTTTCTAAAAACTCTATAAATTCGTTCGGAAATGAAAGACATAAATCACTTTCTAACTGATCAGTACGCTTTTTATTAAATTTATTGGAATTTGGCTTAATCGTTATCAAATTATCATCTCCAATCTAATTTAATACTATTTTATCAGTTATTCTTATTCAACTAAACTGCCATTTTGTTGAATAAGAAATCAACAATCTACTTTAACAGAGCCTTTATTTATAAAAATAAAATGGACCCCATAGTTTGAAGTCCACAAATTATTGCCTATATTTGTTTCTTTTTATAACCATAAAAATACATACTTAGAGGCCACCATATAACTGCAAAAATTGGATATACAGCCCAAATTGTATCTGGGGATGAAATGATATTTACAATGATAAAGAAAAGACTAATTAGTATGCTAGCTGTAAACGAAAATGCTACAAACGATTTTCTATTCGCATGATAAATGGATAATGGCCACCAAATAATTGCAAATGCCGGATAAATGACCCAAGGATAATCTGGAGAAGCGATAAAATTCAAAAAACCATAGTATGCGATCGTAATGATACTGCCAAGAAGAGCAATCGGTAATGTTCTAGCATTCTTACCTAAATGCATGAGAATTGGCCAACTAATAATTGGAAAGGCTGCATAGAAAAACCAAAGATAATCAGGTGAGTGAATTAAGTTCTCCGTTAACAAGAAAGCTAGGAGTACGATACTACTAAAGAGTGAGAATTGCTTCATCGACCTTTTTCCAATGAAATATAAACTTATTGGCCAAAATAAAATGAAAAAACATGGGTAAATAAACCAAATCGTGCTAGGAGATGTAATAAAATTAACGAGCATAAAAAAGACCATCGTCATAATACAGCCTGCAGTTGCAAAACCGATATAATTTTTCACTGATCTTCACCTCACTTTTTACGTTGCCAGTAGAAATACATTGAAAGAGGCCACCATAATAGACCAAAAGTTGGATACACAAACCATATAGTCTGTGGAGTGTAGTAAAAATTAATAAATAAGAAGAAAGCGATTAGTAAGCCACTGCCCCAAATTGAATAAGATAAATTTAGTTTTGCAAAGTTTGCTTTCTTGCTATCTGTTTTTTTAACACCAAGTTCTCTCTTTAATTCCTCAATGTCCCCAAATTCTACAATTGCTTTGTTTATAGCATCTTCTTCTTCCTTACCATTTTCCATTAAAAACATGACTTTTTCTTCTAAGTTCTGAATGATCTCTTGTTTAACTATTTCAGATTGTTCAGTTTTAGGAACATCTTTAAATAGTTCTTCAATATGATTTCTAATTTTTTTCATTCTATCTCCTCCATGAATAAATCAATAATTTCTTTTACTTCTTGCCATTCTTTTACTAATTCACTTAAATATGCTTTACCTAATGAAGTAATTTTGTAATATTTTCTTTTTCCACCGTGTGTAATATCGCCAAAATAAGCTTCCACTAATTCTTTTTTTTCTAAGCGCTGAAATACAGCGTATAATGTTGCTTCTTTTATTTGAAACCGATTGTCTGTCCGTAATCCAATTTCTTGAGAAATCTCATATCCATAGCGATCTTTCTCAGAAATAAGTTTTAATATGATTGAGTCAAGATGCCCGCGTATGATGTCACTTCTAACCATAATTCACCTATTCACCTTCTGTAATATTATTCTATCTGATAGAGTAATATTAACAATTATTACTCTATCTGTCAAAGTAATTTTATGTGATTCATTTTTTGACTATTCGACAGAAGTGAAATAAGCCCGTCCGAAGCCTAAAAAATTATTTTTCTTAGACCTGCTCTACTATATGTCACATTTTTTGTATTTCATTCGTCTTAATTAGTGAAGAAAAAGAAAGGGAGAGATAATATTATGAACTTAAATCAAATAGATGGTCATCAAAAATGGGATGTTACTGTATTAGGTGGTGGTATTGCTGGGTTAACTGCAGCGATTTACTTAGCTCAAGCAGGTAAGAAAGTACTTCTATTGGATAAAGCATCTAAATTAGGTGGAAGAGGTATTTCGAATACAATTGGCGATGCACATTTAAATCTTGGAGCTCACGCATTATATACAAACTGTATCGAAATTTTAAATGAAGTAGGTGTTAATGTATCTGGTAATCTTCCAAAATTGAGTGGTGCATTTATTCTTGGAGATCAATCTAATCAAATGAAAATAATCGGTGCATTTAATTTATTTTTAGGTAATCATTTAAAATGGAAAGAAAAAATGGAATTTATTCGATTTTACCGACATATTCGTAAAATGGATTTGGATGAAATCAATCATATTAGTTTAGAAGAATATTTAAATAGTAAAGTAACAAGTGGTCGTGTAAAGAATTTAATTTTAGCCTTTATACGCGTATCTACATTTACTAGTAATTCTGAAATAATAAGTGCCGGAGTGGCAATAGGTCAGCTTCGTAGTGCGAAAGTATTGTATATAGACGAAGGATGGCAATCAATTGTTAACGACCTAATCAAAAAGGCGAATCAACTTGGTGTTACAATTCAAAATAGTACAGTAGTATCTAAAATTACTGGCTCTTATCCAAACATAAATCTTATCTTGAAAAATGATACTAGAATCAACACCAGCTGTTTGTTATCGACAATTAATCCGAATGATTTAGTTAAGTTAATAGATGAGCCAATTTCAGATTCATTTTTACAAAGATGTAATCAAATGATTCCGGTAAAAGCTGCATGCCTGGACCTTGTCATGAAAGGTTTACCAAATCCAAAACTCAACTTTGCTTTAGGTGTTGATCAACCATGGTATTTTTCAAATCATTCATCAGTAGCTAAATTATCGAATAAAGAAGGCGAAATAGTAGTTCATCTAATGAAATATTTAAACTCGGTCAACGAAACAGATTCTGCAAAAGATGAGGAAGAACTAGAAGGTTTGCTTGATGTACTTCAACCAGGTTGGAGAGACTATGTAATTTCACGACGCTATCTTCCTAATCTTATAGTTTCTAACGACATAAAAAAGCCATTTCATAAATTGGATAATCATTTATCAAATAGTGATATTGGCTTGGAAGGCATTTATATTGCAGGAGACTGGGTAGGGGAGACAGAACTTCTATTAAATGCATCTCTAACAAGTGTTAAAAATGCTACTAAACTAATAAATGAGAAGCTTGAACTTCAACTAATTTAAAATAGAGGAGAAGATACTTCATGGAAGTAGACTATCTATATTCTCAATATAAGCCACTTTTATTTTCAATCGGATATAGTATGCTAGGATCGGTTGAGGATTCGGAGGATTTGGTACAGGATACTTTTCTCACAGTTCAAAAGATGAATCAGTCCATCACAAAAGAAGAGCCGGATAATATAAAGTCATTCTTATGTAAAATAATGACAAATCGTTGCTTGGATTTATTAAAATCCTCAAAAAAAAAGCGCGAAGTATATATAGGACCTTGGCTTCCGGAACCAATTGTTCAAAAATTACCTGATGATCCAATGGAAAAGATGATTTTAGATGAAACGATAACCTATGCATTTTTAGTTTTACTTGAACAGTTAAATCCAACCGAAAGAGCAGTATTTGTATTACGTGAAGCCTTTCAGTTTGACTTCCGTACAATCGCAACTATTTTAAATAAGACCGAATTGAATTGCCGTAAAATATTCAGCAGACTTAAGCGCAAAGTCCAAAGTAAGGATGTAGTTGAAAAACGAAATCTAAATCAAGAGCTAGCCATTGCAAAACGATTTATTGAAGCTGCGGAAACAGGTAATTTAGATATACTAATATCACTTTTAACAGAAGATATCGTACTTATTACAGATGCCGGTGGCAAAACGAAGGCTGCTCTTCGTCCAATCAATCTACAGAAAAATGTTATTGCATTCCTTGTTGGTGTAAGGAAGAAAATTAACTCTCCATCCGAAACTGAAATTGTTTTGATCAATAATCAAATTGGTTTAATTGTTAAAAGTGAAGGCGAAGAGCCAACCGTAATTTGTTTTGAAATAGAAGGAGACCGTTATCGAAGTATTTATATGCTTCGAAATCCTGAAAAAATAAGATTTTTTAGTTGAGTACTAGGAACATTTTAAACATTAGAACAGGGGGTCCCACTTTTTATGGGATTCCTTGTTTTTATATAAGCAGGAAAAAAGAGATTTAGTAACTCATAAGGTGTTCATGAGTAAGTAAAACAGCAAAAAGAAGAGATTTAGTAACTCATAAGATATTCATGAGTAAGAAAGATGAAATATCTTAACTCATAAAGGGCTTATGGGATAGCCCCTTTTTATTTTTGGTTTTTTTCACAAAAAGCTTTATAGTTTTAGTAGTTACTATGTTTAGATTAAAAATTTTAGGAGTGTTTATGGAAACGAAAGAGTATCTAATAACGCAGCTTAATGAAATTGAAAAATGGGAAAATGATCAGAAAAGCGTATTTTTTTGGGAGAAAATCGGTAGAATTCCATTTATGATCTTGGATAAAATTACACCTAAGTTCATTCACGATAAGATCGGAATTATTTTAGATGAGCTATCTAAGTATGTGAATGCTGGTGGTCAATATTTAGTTAGTGTTCCTTCAACTCTAACTAGGATGGGTAAGGAGCTTTCTATTGAAGAACTAACCGAAATTGAAATGGTCAATCAACTTAGTCTTGAGCAAATGGATCGTGTTTCGAATGATTTTATTGCTAGTCGTAAACAATTTGCAAAGGTCCAAGGAGCGACAACAGGTTTTGGTGGAATGTTTACAATTGCGATCGATATCCCAATCTTATTAGGACTTACATTAAAGACACTTCAAGAAATAGCAATTTCTTATGGTTATGATCCAAATGATCAAATGGAGAGAGTATTCATTATTAAATGCTTACAATTTACATCTGCTGATATAGTCGGTAAAAAGGCGATATTAGAAGAATTAACAAATATTGAAGGAAAAAAAGCCTTTTCTCAAATTGAAGGTTGGAGAGAAGTTTTTTATACATATCGTGATAACATGGGATGGAAAAAGCTATTTCAGATGGTTCCAATTGCAGGTTTAATATTTGGTGCATATGTAAATAAACAAGCAATTGAAGATGTTGGCGAGGCTGGTAGAATGCTTTATAAAAAAAGACGGATCATGGAAAGATTGCATGATTTAAAATAAGCAGAAAAAAGATGAATTTAGTTTAGCGCTAAATTCATCTTTTTTGTTAATTAATCAAACGTTTGTTTAAGATTTAAATTTATTCGGGAATTGCTTAATAATGCCTGAAGAAATTGTATCAGCTATAGGGATCATATGTTGAAGACCAACATCAAATGCTTTTACATTTCCGTCCCAGTCCATTTTTATTCTAGTTACAGCTTCATTAGTTACCATTTTTAAATGTGTATATAGTAAGTCTTTTAAAGCTTGATTTGTCCAATTTGGATTTGCTTTACTTAAAAGTGCTGCAATATCATCTGCATTTTTAAACCAAGTGTCGTTCAATGTTTTTAAAGTTGCCATATCGTTTGCTTTCGCAGCATCAATAATCTTACCAGCGATTACAATGTGGTCGGTAAGTAATTTAGCAAGTTGATCTCCAGCGGCAGCACCATAATATGGTTTAATTGCATTCCCAATATCTTGTTGATTTCTTAAGAGTCTTGCAAGTACTACATCCTTATCTGGCATTCCAGCAACAGCACTAACAATATACTTACTAGTCCATATTAAATGATCCATCCAAAGCTTTCTCATATCTGCTTTGAAATTACATGCCGAGTTACTTATGCATCTTCCATGAGCTCGTGTATCTACTTGCTCTGCACTGGATTTAATAGGGGATAAAACAAGTGCAAAACATAAAAATAGAGATGTAAATTTTAGTAATTGTTTCTTCATCTAGATGTCTCCTTTGAAATGTTTTCAAAATGTACCAGTATTATTTTGGATTTTTTTTCAAGTAATATTCAAAGTTTTTACATTTAGTTCATTTGTATATGGAAAACATCAAAAATGATTAGATGGGCTATATAAAAAATAGTAATTTTGATATAGTATATTATCTGTTGGAAAAAAATGTAAAATCACTTCGGGAGTGTTACATATTCCTTGGAAGGTGAAAGCATTGTTAAATTATTTATATCCTAGTATCTTTATCATGACTTTAATCATTTTATATTTCGGTTATAGATTCTCTACTAAAATATTTATATTGGATAATCTTTGGAATCTACATTACTTGTCTCGTGGATTTTACTTTATTCCCATTTCCTTATCAGAACTATCTAATTCAAGTCATGATTGAGGATCACCTGGGATATACAAATAATTTTGTCCCTTTTAAAGTAGTTGTAGATTCAATAAGATATGGATCTTTTTCAATTGCTCTAAAGCAAGTTGGCGGAAAAATTCTCTTATTTATGTCATTAGGATTTGCTTTGCAAGTTCTTTATCCGAAGATCATGAAAAGTAAAACGATATTAGTTGGTTTTACTATAAGTTTAGGGATTGAAATAATCCAAGGAACCACACTGGATTTTTTCTTGGATATAATTATCGATCATGCGACATTGATGATTTATTATTAAATACATTTGGCACTGTGTTAGGAGTCGTAGTCTTTAGTTTAAGTATTAAATTATCTATTAAACCAGGACTATTAGAAGAAAATCGTTAATCAATAGATACAAAAAGACAAGGAGCATGATGCTACTTGTCTTTTTGTAATTTTTGGAGCTCTTTCACTGTCACAAATTTATATCCATCTTTCGATAATAAATCCAATATCCCCTTAATCGTTGCTAATTCTTTTCCAGTTTTATCATACATCGGATGAATTAAAATAATTGAGCCTGATTTAATATTGTTCTTTACATAGTTTATTTTGTCTTGAGGATTTGTGTAAAAAGTATCTGGCTCTAAATTCCATGTAATCGTTTCTCGGTTATGTTTATGCATGTAATACGGTAAGCCGAATAGTTTTTTCCCATTTGGTGGACGGAACTCAATTTCCCCTGTATAGCCAGCTTTTCGAATTAGTTTATCTGTCTTTTCAATTTCATTTTTGATAAATGAAGGTGATTTTAGTACCATTCTGTCATGAGAATAAGTATGGTTTCCAACCTGTTGTCCTGCATCCACTATTTTTTTAGCTTCTTCTGGATTCTTTTCAATTTCATTCCCGATTAGAAAAAATGTAGCTTTTGCATTGTATTGATCTAAAAGTGGTAGAATCTCATCTACTTTTTTAGTTGGCCCATCATCAAACGTTAAAGCAACTACTTTTTGGTTAGTGTGTACTTCATTTGTTAATCCCCCAAAAAGCTGAAAAGATCTTGCATTCATTAGCTTGTACAATCCAAATAAGATAAGAAACAAAATTAGAATACTTGCACTTATTTTCAGTAGTCTTTTTTTCATCTATTTTACCTGTCTTTCTAGTTATTGAAAATTAAACATAATTATATCATCACTAATTAAAAAAGAATAAAAGAAGGAAATTAAAGGGAATTTAAGACTGTTGAAAGAAATAATGAAAGAGGAAAGATTGCGGGCGAGGAGACGTAGGAGTCGCCACAAAGAGTTATCCTAAAGTGGAGATCATCGTTCTTTTCTTTTATTGAAAACAGGTTTTTATTTACTTCAAACAATCTACTTGCAAAGTTATCAGTTTAGCATTAAATTGATAACAAGATCGATCAAAGAGGTGCATAAATGTTAAATAGTCATAATGAAGCTTCTGCAAACAAATCAAAAAATTTAGCAGTATTACTTTGGTTTCGATTAGCTCGTTTTTATCTTAAAAATGTTAGAGAATCAAATAATCAATTGAAAAAATGGGGTCTGACGACTGCTCAATTTGATGTAATTGTCCATGTGGGGAGAAATAAGCGTCTTACTCAGCAAGAATTAGCCGATAAATTAGTTGTTACAAAAGGAAATGTGACTCATCTATTAAAGAAAATGGAAGAGCTTCAGTGGATTAAAAGAGAAGTAGAATGGAAAAACAAATATCTCTCTTTAACAGAGATAGGTCAAAAAATGTATGAAGAAATCGTACCTTCACAAGATGAGTTTCAACAAGCTCAATTCAGCAAATTAACGGAAGAAGAGCAATTACAATTACTTACTTTATTAAGGAAATTAAATAAAAAATGAATTAGAACGGAGGAAAGGTTATGGAGAAAATGAAAGGCATACATCATATCACTGCGATAGTTGGAGATCCGCAAGAAAATATGGATTTTTACGTTGGGATTTTAGGTTTACGCTTTGTGAAAAAAACAATTAATTTTGATGATCCAGGTACGTATCACTTTTATTTTGGAGACGAAACTGCAAAACCAGGGACGATCATGACTTTTTTCCCTTGGGCAAATGCATATAGAGGAAAAGTAGGAAGTGGGCAAGTAGGAATCACAACATTCTTAATCCCAACTAACTCAATGGAATTTTGGGAAAACCGTTTAGCATCTTTTAAAATTCAAACAAAAAAAGTAAGTCGATTTGGTGAAACATTTCTTCAATTTGAAGACTTTCATGGCTTACAGCTTGAATTAGTAGAAAGGGAAGCTGGCCAGGAAAATACTTGGGAATTTAATGGTGTTACAAAGGATGTAGCAATAAAAGGGTTTGGTGGTGCAGTTTTATATTCTGGAGCACCAAATAAAACAGCTGAACTGTTGGAAAACGTAATGGAATTAGAATGTTTAGGTCAAGAGGGTAACTATTTACGTTTTAAAGCTGCTAGTGATATCGGAAATATTATAGACATTGAATTAGCAGCAGTAGGAAGAGGAGCTATGGGCGTAGGAACTGTTCATCATATTGCTTGGAGAGCAAGTAATGATGAAGAACATGTAAAATGGCAACATAAATTATATGATAATCATTATGGAGTTACTGAAGTAAAAGATCGAAATTATTTTAACGCAATTTATTTTCGTGAAAATGGTGGGTTATTATTTGAAATTGCAACTGATCCACCAGGATTTATGATTGATGAGGATATAGAACATTTAGGAGAACAGTTAATGCTACCAAAGTGGCAGGAACCACATCGTGAAATAATAGAAAATCACTTGCAACCAATTGTTGTTAGAGAAGTGAAAGGAGAATGACGATGAAACACGTATTTAATAGAGGAAGTAATCCATCGAAGCCAACATTTTTATTATTACATGGTACAGGTGGGAATGAACTTGATCTATTACCAATTGCAGGTATGATCGATGATGAAGCTTCTGTATTATCAGTAAGAGGAAATGTAAGTGAAAATGGAATGCCACGTTTTTTTAAGCGATTAGCTGAAGGTGTATTTGATATGGAAGATTTAGTTTTCCGTACAAAAGAATTAAAAGAATTTATTGAATCAGCGTCCGCGGAACATGGATTTGATCCAAACAATATGATCGCAATTGGTTATTCAAACGGTGCAAACATTGCTGGAAGTCTACTATTCCATTATGAAAATGTATTTAATGGCGCAATGCTGTTGCATCCAATGGTACCGATTCGTGATTTAGAATTGCCAAATATGAAAGATGTGTCAGTTTTCATTGGAGCAGGCAAAAATGATCCAATCTGTTTACCACAAGAAACAGAAGAATTAGCATCATTATTAGAGGGTGCCGGTGCAAAAGTCGTTACTCATTGGGAAAACATGGGGCATAGCCTAACAAGATCGGAAATTGAAGCAGCAACAGTTTGGTACGAAAATAACTTTTAAGGAGCAAGCAATAATGATGAAATCTTTTTCTCCAGCAGATTTAAGTGATCGTGATAATTATAAGTTCTTAATTGGTAGTATTATTCCAAGACCAATTGCTTTTGTTACAACTGAATCAAACGAGAATGTAGTAAATGGTGCACCATTTAGCTATTTCAACATCGTAACGGCTAATCCACCTATGATTTCTGTATCTGTTCAGCGACAAAATGGTAAACAAAAAGATACAGCTAGAAATGCGATAGAGAAAAAAGAGTTCGTCGTTCATATCGTTGATGAATCGAATGTTGAAGCGATTAATAAAACAGCAGCTGCATTGCCACCTACTGAAAGTGAAATTGAATTAGCAGGCTTAACACCAGTAGAAAGCGTAATGGTTTCAGTTCCAGGTGTGAAAGAGTCAAAAATTCGAATGGAATGTATTTTAGAACAGGCAATTCCATTAGGAAAAGATAATGAGGCTTGCGACTTATTAATAGGCAAGGTTGTTTATTTTCATATAGAAGATGAAATTTATGAAAATGGACGTATAGATGCAGATGGCTTAAAAGCAGTTAGCCGTTTAGCAGGGAATGACTATGCTAAAGTTGGGGAAATGTTTACGATTGATCGTCCTAAATAATATTTTAATCTGATTATCATTTTTTAGGATTTTGTTTACACATTGAAGTGAGGGGATGATTCCCTTCACTTTTTTATTGCATTAGATATCACAAATTGAACTATTTAGAATATAATTAAAGTTGTTATAATTTTATTAATAAATTTTTAAATAGTGGAGGAATTGAATGAGAACGCGTTTTTTTTCATTATTAGTAATAATACTCTTGCTTGTTTCGAGTATAATGACAAGCCCATCAATTAAAAACGTACAGGCAGCAAGTGCTCCGATAGAAATAGGGTTTAATCCATTTGACTCTGCTATAGATCCAAATAAGCCTGTAGTTTACCTAACAAAACTCGGGAGTAAAACGATTTACGCAGTAAACTACGAAACTAGTGAAATTAAGACATTGGATTTACCTAACCCTTCAGAACATATAGAGATTTATAAAGATAAATTATATGTAACTCAATTAAAGATGAATCATCATCCATATAATAGAAGTCCTTACACTGGAGGAATAGCAGAAGTTGATACGCAAGATTTTTCACTAATAGGGATGATTGATATTGATATCGATCCATATGATATAGCAATTGACAATGATGGTTATATTTACGTATCACCAGGTTCAGGTCAACTTCAAAGTTTGAAGGTGTACTCTTCTATCGATAAAAAGGAAGTAGTGAGTTCTTTTTCACCAAGTATAGATACACAGTCAAATCTTTATTTTGATTCTAAGGATTCGAAATTATATTCATTGTGTACGTTATATTCTCCAATTGACATTCATGCCTTTGAAATAAATAAGGGGAATATTGTAAGCTCCTATGATTCACCATATCATGGGGACTATGAGCTAAGTAAAGATGCGAAAATTTCCCCAAGTGGGCTATTTTATATAAGTACTGGAAATGTATTTGAACTTGCTCCATTAAAATCAGGGGATATGCAATATGTATTTAAATTAGGTGAAAATTATACTGATTATGCATTTAATGAGAATGAAAAACTGACTTTTGCAGCAAGTAATAAAAGTGGAATTGATGTATATAAAGGCAAGTCTAATGAATATCTCTATTCAATTAAAAATGATGTGAAAGTTGAAAAGTTACTTTATAATAATGGTTTGCTTGCTATTTATAAAAATGATGAAAAATATTATTTAGAGTTTATTCAAAACTATGGTCCAGAACCACTTGAATTAAAAGACAGCATTTATCATTTTACAAATGATGCTACAAGACCATTTTTTGATGGGGTGGATAGTATCCCTACTTTTGGTTATATTGAGCTTAAATTTAATCAATCGATTTTTCTTGATAATAATACGAGGATCAGCCTTGTAGGTCCAAAGGGACTAGTTAGTATCCATACTTATGCAGATAAAAAAGGGAAGCTAACTATTCAATCACAACCAAACGACCTAGAGCCTATTACATCCTATAAATTAATAATTGATAATAGTGCAATTTCTGGCTATCTTGGTAATAAGTTAAATAATCCTATTACAATGAATTTTCGAACAGAAGCTCCTTCTATGAGCAATCATATAGAATTTGATAGTACAAATGCTCCATCAGAATATAGTTTTACAGTAAAAACAAGTGGAGGATTTGAGCCTGAATACATGTTTCTCAGTTTAGATTATGGAGAATGGAAGGTTGTCCAAGATTATAGTTCTAATCCAACTTTAAAATGGTATTCAAATAATGTTATAGGCAATCATCGGTTTAAAGTACTAATTAAAAATGGTAATTCAATTAAACAATACGATGCTTCAATTGAATTTGAACAAATAATAGACCCAATTATTCCACAACTAACAATAAAGGCTGGTACAACAAAACCAATTAAAACAGATTTAACTATATTTTTTACTGCTATTGATAATATGGGAATTAAATATATAAGAATGCCTAATGGGGAAATAATTAAAGGTTCAGACATACTATATGGATCGGATGTTCCCTATTTAATTACTAAAAACGGTACTTATTATTTTAAAGCAGAAGATCTTGCTGGAAATATAGTGACAAAATCTATTACCATCTCAAATATTTATAAAACGCCACCTGCAATGCCAGGTGTGAACGAGGTGTGGAATTCTCACACTTCAATAAAAGGGAAGACGATAGCGAATTATACTGTTACGGCATTTGTTAACAACAAAATGATTGGGTCGGCTAAATCATCAAGTACTGGTTCTTTTACAATTACAATTCCTAGACAGAGTGCTGGTACAAAAATCTCTGTAATTGTTACAGATCCAGCTGGTAATAAGAGTAGTGCAAGAGTTGTTACAGTTTTGGATAGAATCCCACCAGCTATACCTGTAATGAATAAAGTAACTTCTAAAACAACTACCATTACTGGTAAGACCGAAAAATATGCAACTGTTTATGTTTACAATGGAAGTAAATATTTAAATAAAGGTACAGCAAACTCAAGTGGATATTATAAAATAAGTATTAAAACACAGACAAAGGGTTCCACTTTAAAATTTTATGCTACTGACCAAGCTAAAAATAAAAGTAAATTAGGAAGTGTAAAAGTATATTAATTTGAAAAAATGATCCTATCCAATCTTGGGTAGGATTTTTTTATTTAAAAAATGAACGATTTGCAGAACCTAATCGTATAACAAATGAAAACTAAATAACTATTGAATAAGTTAGCTAGGAAGGAGGAAGAAATGGCTGAATTAGATGAATTAGAAATTATAAAGTATGCTCAGCAAGGTGACCAAGATGCATTTGCTAAACTTTTTCAAATCCATTATTCCTTTTTATATAAATACGTTTTAAAGATGACGTTAAATCAACAAACAGCAGAAGACTTAGTGCAGGACACGATGCTGAAAGGTTATGACAATATAAAGAAATACAACGGCCAATCCAAATTTTCAACTTGGCTAATTACAATCGCTACTAGACTTTATTTAGATCAACAAAGAAAGAAAAAGCGTGAATGGTTTTGGCAAAAAAATGAGTCCGTAGAATTATCACGTTCCTTAAATTGGAAGTTGGCTTATAAAGGGTTTGAGTGGAGTGATATTATGGAGGGTTTTGAAAAGCTAAAGTCGGAAGTACGAGCGGCCATATTATTAAAGCATTACTACGGCTATACGAACGAAGAAATTGGAAATATGATGGGAATTCGAGAAGGAACGGTTAAATCGAGAATTCATAATGGAATGAAGGAATTAAGAAAGGAGTTAATGCAAGATGGATAAAGAAGAAATTGTTAAAGCATTTAAGCAGTTTGATGAATTAACGAATGTACATGAACCTTCAATCAGTGCAATTACAGAAAAACTTAATGTTCATCAGGAAAAAAAGAAAACCATTAATCTTAAAGAACTAATCGTATTCATTTGTGTAGCATGCAGTCTATTCATCGGGGCACTTCTTATGGCATTAGAGGCACCAGTAAGCATTGTTATTATTCAAGGTTTAGGCTTTATTGTTCTACCAATTATTTTTAAACGAGATAAAAAGAAAATTGAAAGTGAGTTGATCTAAAGTGGAATGGACAACAGAAAATATTATCATATTAGTTTTAGTCTTTACAATTTTAATAACTCAAAGTATCACACTTTTTACAAAGGCTAAAAAGAGAAATCGTTCAGCTTGGTTATGGGGGCTGTTAGGAATGATTCAATTCCCTTGGCCTAGTGTATTCTTTTACTTTTTAGTTGTTCGAAAAGATCGAAAAAAACTAAATTAAGAAAGTGAGTGGTTTGGGATGGAAATCAAACCAGCGTTAAATATAAAAGAGACAACATTTCAAAAATGGATAAATGGGATTTCGCTACTTATAACCGTTTTATCTGGAGCTTATTTAATGATGACTTATCATAAGCTACCAAGTGAAATACCAATGCATTTTAATGTGAATGGAGATATCGATAATTGGGGCCCGAAATGGACAATTTTCATTATATGGGGGTTTGGGCTTATTCTTTATTTCGTCAATTCTAGCCTTCAGACAATTCCTCAAAAATATAATTATATCGTAAAAATTACAAAAGAAAATGCAGAGAAACAATACAAATTAGTGTTACAAATGATGTCATTTTTAAAGCTAGAACTCATGATTATAATTGCATACCTTATCTGGGTAGTTGTACAAAATTCACAAGGAACGATGGATCAACTGAATATTTTTGTTATGGTAGGATTTGTAATTTGTTTATTTAGTACACTGATTGTGTATATGATTAGATCAAGAAAATATCGATAGTGTAGAAATACTAGACTAATTGGAACGGTTCAATTAGATCTAGTATTTTTAATTTTATGTTTGACAATTTCAGTGTATTACCTGTATAGTACACGTATAAGGTGTATTAATCGAGTAATACGCAGAGTTATGTATTAAGTGTATGAACTAGGTAGTACACACACATGCTAATTAAATTGTATTAAGAACGAGGAGGTGGATTGATGGAATTTATAGTGAATAACCGTGAACCCGTTTATTTACAGGTCGTTAGGCATTTTAAACAACAAATTGCCAAAAGACTATTAGAAGCTGGTCAAGAAATACCATCAAGAAGAGAATTAGCTGTTCAATTTAATATAAATCCAAATACTGTACAAAAAGCATACAAGGAAATGGAGGAACAAGGATTGATTACGACTGAACGAAATTTCCCTAGTAAGATTACGACTGATATAAAAGTGTTAAATGGTGTACGAAATGAATTAATTATGGAAGCTGTAAATGAATTTGTCGATTCAATTAAAGTAATAAATGTTCCGGTTGAAGAGTTACTTACAATGGTGAAACAAAACTATGAACAAAAGATAAAAGAAGAAGGGAAAGGAGAGGCTTAAATGATCCAAGTAAAGAATGTTTCAAAAAAATATGGCCGTAAAAATGTTTTACGTGATATTTCTTTCACAGCAAATAAAGGAGAAATCACTTGTTTAATTGGTATAAATGGTGTTGGTAAGTCTACTACGATGAAGGCAATTATGGGGATTACGCCAATCGATCGCGGTGAAATATTAATAGATGATAAGAAAATGAATCATACAATGTACGAAAATATCACGTTTATTCCAGATACACTTACAATGCTACCTAGTTTTACAGTTGGAGAAGCAATGCAGTTTATGAAGGATTTTTATGTGAATTGGAATCCAGAGCGTGCAAAAGAATTACTTGGATTTTTCCGTTTAAAAGAAGATGAAAAACTTGGTGAGCTTTCAAAAGGTAATGCTGCAAAAGCCAATTTACTTTTTGGTTTAGGACTAGATGTTGATTATGTTCTAATGGATGAACCTTTTTCTGGTATCGATATGTTTAGTAGAGAACAAATTGCAAAAGTTTTTACGAGTCACTTAATTGAGGATCGAGGCGTGATTATAACAACGCATGAAATTAGTGATATTGAGCATTTAATCGATAAGGTCGTTTTATTAGATAACGGCGAAATTCTAAAAGAGTTTTATACAGAAGAAATACGATTAGAAGAAGGTAAATCAGTTATGGATGTAATGAGAGAGGTGTATCAATCGTGAATCGTTATTTAAAACTAGTTAATTTTGAAGTTAATCGATTTTTTAAATTATATATAGGGTTACTTATTATTGTAGCTATTTCACAGTTTGTGAGTTTGTTTTTAGTAAAGTCTTCTTATATGAGCACAGCGAATGATGCAAATTACGCAAGCTCTATGAAAGCAACGGAAGAATTCATTGCATCAAATGGATTGCTAAACTTTAATCATGTTGCTAATCATCCATTATTTATTGGTCCAATTGTTATATGTATAGCATTAATGATGTTCTATGTATTTATCATTTGGTACAGAGATTATTTTGGGAAAAATACATTTATTTACCGTTTATTTATGCTTCCAACTTCAAGAATGACAATTTATTTTGCTAAAGCGACTACGATCTTAATAATGGTGCTGGGTTTACTGGCTTTTCAACTAATACTTTTACCAATTGAAATAAATGTATTTCAACAAATCGTGCCGAGCGAACTTTTAGGAAAAATGAATACAGTAGATCTTGTTATGGGTCCTACTATTTTTCAAATGATTTTACCAAGTAATTTTGTTGATTTTATTTTTAGATATCTTATTGGAATGGGCTTAGTGTTTACTCTTTTCACATTCATTCTATTAGAACGTAGTTACCGTTGGAAAGGTATATTATTTGGGATTTTATACGCTATGGCGATTGTAGTTTTAATTCTTATACCAGAGATTATTCAATCTTACGTTTTTGGAAATGATTTCTCATTTTATCCAAGCGAAGTGATTTATATGGAAATAGGTCTTTTTACAATCATCATTACAGGTTCAATCTTATTTAGTAAATATTTATTAAAAAACAAAGTATCGGTGTAAGGAGGAGTTTAGAATGAAGCGATATCGTAATTTGGCAGTAATAGCCGTTGTCACAACAATCAGTCTAGGTACGTTTTTTACGAAAGTAGCAATGTCAGAAAGTAAGTTGCCTAAATTTTACTTAAAGACTGAAAATGGAGATACGAAATACGTTAAAAATTTAGTTCTTAGCGGTGGATACGGTCAGGATGGAGGTAGGGGCTTAAGTATCACTACTGCCGGAAGTGAATATAAAGATACTAATTCAATTCTTAGTGAACTTGATAGTGAATACTATGATTTAAAGAAATTAAATGATTTAAAAAAGAAAGAAAGAAACTTTATGCGCGGAAAAATTTCTTCTTCTCAATTTTATATCGATAAAGATTTTGCATGGCATGCTGAAGTAAAAGGTGGAAAAATGGGTGGTACTTATGAACACCAAAATAATCATTTTAAAATGTATATAGATGGCCTTGATCTTCAAAATAAAGATCGTTATACATTTAAAATTGATATCCCAGGTGAAGAAAACTACTCGTATATAGATGTTGAGGATGTACAATTAATTGGTAAAGATTTAGTTGTCACTACTTATCAAAATAAAACGATAGATAATAATACAAAATCAGATGTAAATGTCGATCAAACTGAATTAGTTATGTATCGAATTAATGTAAACCAAAAGAAAATTGTTGATCGTAAAGTGATTAATAAATCATCCAATGACCAAAAGACACACACTCATACTGAATTACAAAATACGATATCAGAATCAGATCAAACGATTCCTTCTAAATTCAGTGTCTACAAAAAGTCAAAACTAAAGGATACAGTTCAAACGAATGGAGAAACAACAACTGAAGAAATTAGTAATGAAGTATTCGTATTTAATTTAGAAACCGATAAAGAAGAACCTTTAAATTTATCGAATGAACAAAAAGAACAATTGAAGCAGAGTAATGTAATCATTGATAAAGATAACTTGTATTTTATAACGAACGGTGATAAAAATCTTTCAGTATTAAAGTATAACCTTAACAATAAAAAAGTTGAAGGTGTACCAGTACTTGCTTCTAAAATTAATGGTAATAATCTTTCAAATTATAAAATCATTGACGGAAAACTGTACGCAATTACGAATAATGTAGAAGGTCCAGAAAAAAGCAATAAAGAATTCAGTATTATTGACTTAGCAAATGGACAAAGTGTTTTCGAAGGTAAGATAGAAGTAAAGAATAGTAAAGAAAATGCTAGTAAAGCATTAAAAAAATTACAGATATATGATTTTAAGGTTGAATAAGTAGGGCAGGAAAAAGAAAAGAGAGGGGTTATAGGAAAAGATTTTATGAAAGTTATAAAATCTTTTCCTACTCCTTCTTCTTTCTTTATTCCTGTTCTTTTTTTACCTCATCCTTCACTTAAGGAATGTACGTTCTAGTTTAATTACTTGAATTCGTACTTAAACATCGATATTATGTAAAGATGATTATTTTTTAAAGTACGTTTGTTCTGTTTTTGATTGATTTTTAAAATTTTGTGGTAAAATAGAAGGATAGGTATGTTTTGGAAATGGAGGCGGGGAAGATGGAGCAGAATTTCGAGGTAGTTTCTAATTATTCACCTCAAGGTGACCAGCCAAATGCGATTAAGCAGTTAGTTGATGGGGTTAAAAATGGTAAAGAGCATCAAGTTTTATTAGGTGCAACAGGTACGGGAAAAACGTTTACCATTTCAAATGTAATTAAAGAAGTAGGAAAACCAACATTAGTATTTGCTCACAATAAAACATTAGCAGGGCAATTATATAGTGAATTAAAAGAGTTTTTTCCAAATAATGCAGTTGAGTATTTCGTTAGTTACTATGATTATTTTCAGCCAGAAGCTTATGTACCTCAAACGGATACTTATATTGAAAAAGATTCAAGTATTAATGATGAAATTGATAAGTTACGTCACTCTGCAACTTCTTCCCTTTTTGAACGTAAGGATGTCATTATTGTAGCGAGTGTTTCTTGTATTTACGGTTTAGGTTCTCCGGAAGAATATCGTGAATTAGTTTGTTCTCTTCGTATTGGAATGGAAATTAGTAGAGACGACCTATTACATAAATTAGTAGATATTCAGTATGCGCGTAATGATATTGACTTCTCACGTGGTACATTCCGAGTTCGTGGTGATGTTGTTGAAATATTCCCAGCATCACGTGATGAGCACTGTATTCGTGTGGAATTTTTTGGTGATGAAATTGAGAGAATTAGAGAAGTGGATGCATTAACAGGCGAAATTTTAGGTGACCGTGAACACGTTGCAATTTTCCCGGCTTCCCACTTCGTTACACGTGAAGAAAAAATGAAAATTGCCATTAAAAATATTGAAGTTGAGTTAGAAGAACGTTTAAAGGAAATGAGAGATAACGGTAAGTTGCTAGAAGCTCAAAGGCTTGAGCAGCGAACTAGATATGATTTAGAAATGATGAACGAGATGGGATTTTGTTCAGGAATTGAAAACTATTCCCGTCATCTAACGCTGAGACCACCAGGTTCTACGCCTTATACATTATTAGATTATTTTCCAGAAGATTTTTTAATGGTGATTGACGAGTCACATGTTACAGTTCCGCAAATCCGAGGAATGTTTAACGGTGACCAAGCTCGAAAACAAGTATTAGTAGATCATGGATTCCGTCTGCCTTCTGCTTTGGATAATCGACCTTTAAAATTTGCAGAGTTTGTGGAAAAAGTGCAACAAACTATATACGTAACTGCGACACCTGGACCTTATGAGCTAGAACTGTGTCCTGAGAAGGTAGAGCAAATTATTCGTCCAACAGGTCTACTAGATCCAACGATCGATGTTCGTCCGATTGAAGGTCAAATTGATGATCTAATCGATGAAGTTCGTAATCGTATTGCTAAAAATGAGAGAGTACTAATTACTACTCTAACAAAGAAAATGTCTGAAGACTTAACGGATTATTTGAAAGAAATCGGTATTAAGGTTAACTATTTGCATTCTGAAATTAAAACGCTTGAACGAATTGAAATTATTCGTGATCTTCGTTTAGGTAAATATGATGTGTTAATTGGTATTAACCTTTTACGAGAAGGAATAGATATTCCTGAAGTTTCATTAGTTGTCATTTTAGATGCAGATAAAGAAGGATTTTTACGATCTGAACGTTCATTAATCCAAACAATTGGTCGAGCTGCAAGGAATTCAAATGGTCATGTTATTATGTATGCTGATAAAATGACAAATTCGATGGATATTGCGATTAATGAAACAAAACGTCGTCGTGAGATTCAGGAAGAATATAACAAAAAACATGGAATTACTCCTAAAACAATTATTAAGCAAGTACGTGATGTGATTCGTGCTACTTCTGTAGCTGAAGAAGAAGAAGTTTATGAAAACGGCATTAGTGCTAAATATAAGAAAATGAACAAAAAAGAACGTCATTTATTTATTCAATCAATTGAAATGGAAATGAAGGACGCAGCGAAGGCGCTTGATTTTGAACGAGCAACAGAACTTCGTGACTTAATATTAGAATTGAAGTCTGAGAGGTGAAGAACTTGAAAAGTATGAATGAAATAATCATTAAAGGGGCCAGAGCGCATAACTTAAAAAATATTGATGTTACGATACCTCGTAATCAATTAGTAGTTGTAACTGGTTTATCTGGATCAGGTAAGTCATCTCTAGCATTTGATACGATTTATGCAGAAGGTCAACGCAGATATGTAGAATCATTATCTGCGTATGCTCGTCAATTTTTAGGTCAAATGGATAAACCTGATGTTGATTCAATCGAAGGACTTTCACCTGCGATTTCAATTGATCAAAAAACGACTAGCCGAAATCCTCGTTCGACAGTTGGTACTGTAACAGAGATCTACGACTATTTGCGACTTCTTTATGCTCGTATTGGAACGCCGATTTGTCCAAATCATGGGATCGAAATTACTTCTCAAACAGTTGAACAAATGGTAGATCGTGTAATGGAGTATCCTGAACGAACGAAAATTCAAGTGCTTGCTCCGGTGGTGTCTGGTCGTAAAGGTACACATGTAAAAGTATTTGAAGAAATTAAAAAACAAGGGTTTGTGCGCGTTCGTGTTGACGGTGAATTATTTGATGTATCTGATGAAATAGAATTAGAGAAAAATAAGAAGCATTCAATCGAAGTTGTAATTGACCGTATTGTTGTAAAAGATGGTGTAGCATCTCGACTAGCTGATTCTCTTGAAACAGCATTAAAACTAGGAGAAGGTCGAGTTATTATTGATGTAATAGGTGAAGAGGAATTACTTTTTAGTGAACATCATGCATGTCCACTATGTGGATTCTCAATTGGAGAATTAGAACCACGCATGTTTTCGTTTAACAGCCCATTTGGTGCTTGTCATTCATGTGATGGATTAGGAACGAAATTAGAAGTAGATATAAACTTAGTGATCCCAAATGATGAATTAACTCTTAAAGAAAATGCTATAGCACCGTGGGAATCCATTAGCTCGATGTATTATCCGCAATTACTAGAAAGTGTATGTAATCATTACGGGATTGATATGAATATTCCATTTAAAGACATACCAAAAGATCTACAAGATAAAATTCTTTATGGTAGTAATGGCGAACAAATCTATTTTAAATATGATAACGAGCAAGGTCATGTACGTGAAGCAATGATTGAATTTGAAGGGGTAATTTCGAATGTAGAAAGACGTTTTAAAGAAACATCTTCAGATTTTATTCGTGAGCAAATGGAAAAATACATGGCGCAACAACATTGTCCAACTTGTAAAGGGCATCGTCTAAGAAAAGAGGCTCTTGCAGTATTTATTGGTGGCTTGCATGTCGGTGAAGTAACAAAAATGTCAGTTAAAGAAGCGTTTGATTTTTTTGGATCGCTTGATTTAACGCCAAAACAAGAAAAAATTGCAAATCTAATCCTTCGAGAAATTAGAGAGCGTTTAGGCTTTTTAGTAAATGTAGGTTTAGATTATTTAACATTGAACCGAGCTGCAGGTACATTATCTGGTGGAGAAGCTCAAAGGATTCGTTTAGCGACTCAAATTGGTTCGAGATTAACTGGTGTATTATATATTTTGGATGAGCCATCAATTGGATTACACCAACGTGATAATGATCGTTTAATCTCAACATTGTTAAATATGAGAGACATCGGAAATACATTAATTGTTGTAGAACATGATGAAGATACGATGCTAGCAGCGGATTATTTAATTGATATCGGACCGGGAGCTGGTATTCACGGTGGACAGGTCATATCACAAGGAACGCCAAATGAAGTAATGAATGATCAAAATTCATTAACAGGGAAGTACTTATCGGGTGAGAAGTTTATTCCTGTACCGCTTGAGCGTAGAAAAGGCGACGGACGTGAAATTAAAATTGTTGGAGCAAAAGAAAACAATTTAAAAAATGTATCAACTTCATTCCCATTAGGTACATTCGTTGCAGTAACGGGTGTATCAGGATCTGGGAAAAGTACATTAATTAATGAGATTTTATATAAATCATTAGCTCAAAAATTAAATGGATCGAAAGTACGTCCAGGGGAGCATAAAGAAATAAAAGGGATTGAACAATTGGAGAAGGTTATTGATATTGATCAATCACCAATTGGTCGTACTCCTCGTTCAAATCCGGCTACTTATACTGGTGTATTTGATGATATTCGAGATGTATATGCCGCTACGAATGAGTCAAAGGTTCGCGGTTATAAGAAAGGTCGTTTTAGCTTCAACGTTAAAGGTGGTAGATGTGAAGCATGTCGAGGCGATGGAATAATAAAAATCGAAATGCATTTCTTACCTGATGTTTACGTACCATGTGAGGTTTGTCATGGTAAACGATATAATCGAGAAACTTTAGAAGTTAAGTATAAAGATAAATCGATCTCTGAAGTTTTAGATATGACAGTTGAGGATGCAGTTTCATTCTTTGAAAATATTCCTAAGATAAAACGTAAACTTCAAACGTTAAATGATGTAGGTTTAGGTTATATTACATTAGGACAACCTGCTACGACTTTATCTGGCGGAGAAGCACAACGTGTAAAACTAGCTTCCGAGCTTCATAAACGTACGAATGGAAGAACTTTATATATATTAGATGAACCTACTACAGGGCTTCATGTTGATGATATTGCTCGATTATTAGTTGTTTTACAAAGACTAGTAGATAATGGAGATACTGTTCTTGTAATTGAACATAACTTAGACGTTATTAAAGCAGCCGACCATCTAATCGATTTAGGACCAGAAGGTGGAGACAAAGGTGGTACGATCGTAGCAACTGGTACACCAGAGAAGCTATGTAAAGTTGAAGCATCTCATACAGGAAAGTATTTAAAAGCAGTATTAGAACGTGACAAAGCTAGAATGGAAAAAAGATTAGCAGTGATGGAATCTTAATGTGAAAGAGTAGTTGATTGAAACGAAAAGGGTGCTCAACTCCAGTTGAACTAGCTGGATAGCAAGCATTCTGAAACGGAAATCAACTATTCTTCTTTTTCTTTGTCAGAATGTTGATCTATAAAACGGTCAATACTGTAGTGGAAATCAAGCTCACTAAACTCCTTTTACGAAAATTTGGTCATTAATTGACAAGTAGGACTTAATGACATCCTTAGTACCTTTTACTTGAAAAGTAGTCCACATTTCTTTAATGTTTTAACATAGAATAAATAATGAAATAGAAAAATTAGTAATGATAAAAAAATGAGGGCGTATCGATAGAGAGGAGATTTTTGTGAAAAAACTATATCGATCTTCTAAAGATTCTATGCTTGCAGGTGTTTGTGGTGGATTAGGTAAGTATTTTAATTTGGACAGTACATTAATCCGTTTACTGTTTGTAATATTATTCTTCGTAGGATTTGGGGCACTTCTATTTGTGTATTTAATTTGGATATTTGTTGTTCCAGAAGAAGGTGACGTGAAATAAATGAGATGGTTAGTTTCATTAGCTATTAATAGCTTAGTATTTATTGTAGTTGCAGGATTTCTGCAACCTGATTTTTATGTAAAAAATATTCCAACGGCTATCATTGCTGCGTTGGTGTTATCAATCTTAAATACAATTATTCGCCCAATCTTAATTTTAATCACTTTACCTGTAACCATTTTTACAATGGGATTATTCCTGTTTATTATTAATGCATTTACGCTAGAAATTACTGATTATTTATTAGGGGATGCCTTACGAGTAAATGGATTTGGAACTGCCATTATCGCATCGATTCTAATTAGTACATTCAGTATGTTAATTCAATATTTTGTGTTTGGTTCAAAGGACAAAAAAAAGCATAGTCATCGGTAGAAAAAGAGGAGTCTCTTAAGTTAAAGTACTTTTGAGAGTCTCTTTTTTTGTTTTTTAGATTAATGGGATTTGCGAACATTATGTGAACTCCGTTGTTATCTAACTGATGCTAAAACTGATTGGAGTTACTTAATATCGTGAGAAATTCACTTTTACATTAATGATTTTTAATCGTTTTAGCGTAGTTAGTGACTTGTCGACATTTTCCCACAAAGTTTAAAAATGGTACAATATGAGTGATAATACATAATTATTAATCCTTAGGAGGCTTGTATGGCTAAATTACGTACAAAGAATTTAGTTGAGTATTTTAAATTAGAGGTCATTAGTGGAAGTGCGGGTTTGAATCGTTCGATTAACACGACTGACTTATCTCGCCCAGGTATAGAGGTTGCAGGTTTTTTTACATACTATCCATCTGATCGAGTACAATTATTAGGGAAAACAGAATTAACTTTTTATCATAGCTTAACTGACGAAGAAAAACATAATCGATTAAGAAAACTTTGTGCAGATGATACGCCTTGTATTATCGTGACACGTGGTTTAGAAATTCCATCCGAATTAATTGAAGCGGGTGAAGAAACTGGCGTACCTATTTTACTCTCAAACAGTAAGACAACTAAAATGTATAGTAGACTTACGAGTTATTTAGAGGCTAAACTTGCTCCAACTACAGCATTACACGGTGTACTAGTAGATATTTATGGTGTCGGTGTATTAATTACTGGTAAAAGTGGAGTAGGTAAAAGTGAAACGGCTCTAGAGTTAGTAAAACGTGGTCATCGATTAGTAGCAGATGATTCAGTAGAGATTCGTCAAACTGATGAGGATACGCTGATTGGTTCATCACCAGAATTAATTGAGCATTTATTAGAAATTCGTGGATTAGGAATTATTAATGTAATGACTCTTTTCGGAGCAGGATCTGTACGTAATTACAAACGTATTACGTTGAACATTGATTTAGAGACTTGGGACTCCCAAAAGGTTTACGACCGAGTTGGCTTAGACGATGAAAAACTTAAAATATTAGATACAGATATTTCGAAAATCACATTGCCTGTTCGACCAGGTCGAAATTTAGCTGTTATTATTGAAGTAGCAGCGATGAATTTCCGTTTGAAAAATATGGGTGTAAATGCTGCTCAGCAATTTGCAGATCGTTTAGAGAAAGTAATTCAAGGCGGTAATAATGTTAGTGATTTAATTTAATGAAAAAGTGGGGAAATTGAAATGGAGTCAAATATTCAGCCATTAGATAAAGTATTTTTACACTTAGGTCCTCTTTCAATAAAGTGGTATGGGGTATTGATCGGTTTAGGTGTTGTATTAGGTTTATGGTTGGCAATTCGTGAAAGTAAACGACGTGGAATACCTGATGATACATTTTTGGATCTTATTTTAGTAGCTCTACCCTCAGCAATTATAGGGGCTAGAATTTATTATGTGCTCTTTGAGTGGAGCTATTATTCTAAGCATGTTAGTGAAATTCCGGCCATTTGGCATGGAGGATTAGCTATTCACGGTGGTTTAATTGGAGCATTTATTGCTAGTTACTTCTTTTCAAAGAAAAGAGGCATTTCATTTTGGAAGCTTGCAGATATTGCAGCACCAAGTATTTTAGTAGGCCAAATGCTTGGACGTTGGGGAAACTTCATGAACCAAGAGGCTCATGGTGGACCAGTAACTAGATCATTTTTAGAAAGTCTTCATCTACCTACTTGGATCATTAATCAAATGTATATTGATGGAACATATTATCATCCAACGTTTTTATATGAATCCTTATGGAGTTTGTTAGGGATTATTTTCTTACTAATTTTAAGAAGAGTGAATCTAAGACGTGGTGAAATGATTTTAACTTATTTAATTTGGTACTCAGTTGGTCGTTTCTTTATTGAAGGACTAAGAACAGATAGTTTAATGTTAACAAGTACAATTAGAATGGCTCAATTTATTTCAGTCGTAATTATCATACTATCTATTATCATTCTTGTTTATCGTAGAGTTAAAGGGTTATCGAATGAGCGTTATTTAGACGCATAAGTTTGTAAAACAGGAGTGGGGAGCACGTTGGAAACTTTAAAGAGAGGGTTACTAGTTGGTTTACAAACTTCTTGGAAAATAGGGAAAATAATTTTCCCTATTTCTTTCATTTTAACGATTATTAAAGAAACTGCACTAATGGACTGGTTTGTTAATATTCTTGAACCATTAATGAGTTTTATCGGTTTAAAGGGAGATGCAGCATTAGTATTAGTTTTAGGAAATGTTTTAAATCTATATGCAGCCCTTGGAGCAATGCTACCGATGGATTTGACTGTTAAGGAGGCATTGATCCTTGCAGTTATGTTAAGTTTTTCTCATAATCTATTTGTTGAAACGACAGTAGCTACTGCTGTAGGAGTTCGAGCATCTTTTGTTGTTTTAGTAAGGATTGGATTTGCTATTATATCTGCTATTTGTATTCATTTCTTTTGGTCTGGTGGAACGGAAATTGTTCATAAAGGCATTACTGTTGCAGAAAGCGTTAACCAGTCAGGATGGGATGTCGTTTATAATGCCATCATCTCGTCATTAATTGGTATTTTAAACCTTATTAAAATTGTTTTTCCATTAATGCTAGTTATTCAAATTGCAAAAGATTTTGGGTGGATGAATTATATAACAAAAGCATTATCTCCATTTACTAAATTAATCGGTGTTGAAGCAAAAGCTGGAGTTACATTAGCTGCGGGATTGTTTTTTGGATTAGCTTTTGGAGCTGGTGTTATGATTCAATCGGTTAAAGAAGATGGTGTTTCGAAACGAGATTTATACCTCGTTTTCTTATTTTTAGTAGCTTGTCATGCTGTAGTTGAAGATACACTTCTCTTTATTCCTTTAGGGATTCCAGTTTTATACTTATTTTTAATTCGTTTCTTTGTCGCATTAGTTGTTACTTGTATAGTTGCAAGAATCGTAGGAAGAGTAGGTAGAAAAACTGAATCAAGTTTAAAAGCTGAAGTGAAATAGAAAGGAATGTCTTATGAAAATAAATACGATCCTATTTGATTTAGATGGTACTTTAATCAATACAAATGAATTAATTATTGCTTCATTCTTGCATACTTTGAATAAATATTATCCTGAACAATATAAACGTGAACATGTTATACCTTTTATGGGTCCAACTTTAACTGAATCATTTTCTACGGTAGATGCAGAAAGAGTTGACGAGTTCATCTCGGAATATCGTAGTTTTAATATGGAGATGCATGATGAGTTTGTCGAGGAGTATGAAACGGTTTATGAGACGATTGAAACTTTACACAAATTAGGATATAAAATTGGGATTGTCACAACAAAGGCACGAAATGTTGTTGAAATGGGCTTAAGTTTTAGTCGATTAAAGCAATTCTTTGATACTGTTATCACAATTGATGACGTGCAAAATGCAAAACCACATCCAGAACCGATTCAATTAGCTTTAAAAAAATTAAATTCTATTCCTGAAGAGAGTATAATGGTGGGCGATAATTACCATGATATTGAAGGTGGTCGAAATGCTGGAACGAAAACAGCAGGTGTTGCTTGGTCACTAAAAGGTAAAGAATTTTTAGCAACTTTTAAACCTGATTTTATGCTTGAAAAAATGAGTGATCTGTTACCAATTTTAGGAATTGATGAGAATTGAGGAAAACGAAACGCTACCTAATTGAAGGTGAAAATTCACTTTGGCAAGTCTACAAGACTGTTTCGTTTTGGAAAACATTTCGAAATACGATTGTCATTGAAATAGCTCGTTATATCCCTTTCTTTAGACTAAAAAACTGGATGTATAGGAATCTCATTGGAATGAAAGTAGGAAAGTATGCAGCGTTTGCATTTAAAGTAACGCCTGATTTAATGTTTCCGGAATTAATTTCAGTAGGTAAGAATTCGATTATCGGCTATAATACAACAATCTTAGCGCATGAATATTTAATTAATGAATATCGATTAGGAGAAGTCATTATTGGTAATAATGTGTTAGTTGGTGCAAATACGACAATCCTGCCGGGTGTCACAATAGGCGATGGTGCGAAAGTTTCAGCTGCAACACTAGTCAACAAGGATGTTCCAGCTGGTGCATTCGTTGGAGGTAATCCGATGGTAATTATTTCATTACCTCAATCTGAAACTACTATTTAAAAAGTGGTTTTCAATATTTTTTGTTTCGGTTAAAATAATAATTTGACAACTTATTTAGATAATGTGGAAATTGTACGTTCGTCTAAAATTCTTATAATTTGGACGGCGACTATTTCCTCTTTTTATGTGATATACTGTGATAAGCTTGAAAAACTGGAGGATCGAATGTCTGAAAATTTGGGGAATCAAACAAATCAATTTCATAATGTCGTTTCGTTCTCGTTACCGAAAGATTATTTCTATGAAAAAGGGATGAAAGCTTATAATAGTAACGATTCTGAGCAAGCGATTTATTATTTAAAAAAAGCTGCTGAAAATGAAGAAAATCAAACAGTTCTTATAGATATTTCTAGAAAGCTTTTATCATTACATCAATATCAAACTACAATAACAATTTTAGAATATATTTTAGATAAATTTCCAACAAATGAGGATGTATATTATTTATTAGCATTTGCATTTTTTGAATTAGGATTATTCCAAAAAGCTAATTTGTATGCTCAAAAGTATTTAGAAATTGGCACAGATGAAGAGCAATTAGAAGAACTAGAAGACTATTTAGATATTATTCATAGTGAAGAAGATGATGATTTAAGTATTAATGATGATTTATTAGTGCTTCAAGAGCGAGTTACAAGCTATTTGGCAAATCATGATTGGAAATCTGCTAAAACAACTTTACTTACTATTGTTGATAAGTATCAAGAATTTTGGCCAGCTTATAATAACTTAGCTTTAGTAGAGCTTCATTTAGGTAATCCTGAGGAAGCTGAAAGAGTATTACAATATGTTTTAGAACAAAATCCAGGTAATTTATCAGCCTTAATTCATTTAACAATGCTAAAAAGAATATTAAATGAACAAGAAATTGCTCTGCAATATCTTGAAGGCTTATCAAATATTGTTCCAATCTCTGAAGAGCACCGTCACAAGCTTGGCGTACTTTTCTATCAGTTCAAGAAGTATGAAGAAGCTTATAAGTTATTTAATTTACTTTATATGGAAAGACCAGATCGAGAAATACAGTTTTATTATATGTTCTGTGATGCAGCTTATCAATCTGGAAGAATTGAAACGGCCGAGCGTATTTGGAATTTTGAAATGACAAGTGAATTTGATGATCATCAGGAATTGGCTCCATGGGCTGAAAAAAAACATTCATCAAATGAAATCGAACAATTAATGGCTGAAACAGAGTACCAAGCAAAATACTCCAATTCGAATAGTGAGAGATGGGGATTAATCTATTTTATGAAGGAATATTATTATGAACAAAAATTCAGTTCAATCCTTCAAGATTTAAATCCATTAGAAAATATTGGTCTTGATGAACAATTAGAACAAGTACTTCTAAATAATATGTGTTATCTAGAGCCTCATCCGTCACTGAATATTGCGATTAACGGAGCAAAGAAAGTACAGACGACTTGGGAAGAAGATTATATAATACTACGTAATCATCTTCAATTATGGTTTTTCGCTATATGTGAACTTACATTAAAATATAAAGAATTACCTGTAAATGAAGATGTTTTATTAGCTGCTACACATTATCTTGTTGAAAATGAAGTGAAACGTGTATCACAAAAGAAAATTGCAGCAAACTATAATATCTCTACCTATTTATTAAATAAAGGCATTAACGCCATTCGAAGCTTGTTTTAATACCAGATGGTGTTAATGCAAGCTTTCTTTATTTCTCATTAAGGTAAGTATAAATTGGCAGCAAGGTTGTACTCGATGTGGTAGCCGATTCTAGAATTAAGTATAGGTGCAACTACGCCTCTGACTTCGCCTTAATGGCTCGTCAGTCGAAGAGTATTCTTTATCATGAGCATATGATTTGTTGTTTTATGTCATCACGTATTAGGATAGTGATAGTTAATGAAGTAGGGCAATTAGCCATTTAAGTACAAGGAGTGATTAAGAAATGGAAGAAAAAATTTATGATGTTATTATCATTGGAGCTGGTCCTGCAGGGATGACTGCAGCTGTATATACATCTCGTGCAAATCTTTCTACATTAATGATGGAACGTGGTATTCCAGGTGGACAGATGGCAAATACTGAAGAAATTGAAAACTACCCAGGTTTTGATAGTATTTTAGGTCCAGATTTATCAAATAAAATGTTTGATCATGCGAAAAAATTTGGTGCTGAATACGCTTATGGTGACATTAAAGAAATTATCGACGGTAAAGAATATAAAACAATCATTGCTGGTAAAAAAGAATACAAAGCACGCGCAATTATTATTTCAACTGGTGCAGAATACAAAAAAATTGGTGTTCCAGGTGAGCAAGAGCTTGGCGGACGTGGTGTATCTTACTGTGCAGTTTGTGATGGAGCATTCTTTAAGGATAAAGAATTAGTTGTTATAGGTGGCGGAGATTCAGCAGTAGAAGAAGGCGTATATTTAACTCGATATGCTTCTAAAGTTACAATCGTTCACCGTAGAGATCAATTACGAGCTCAAAAAATTCTTCAAGACCGTGCATTTGCAAATGAAAAAATTTCATTTGTTTGGAATTCAACAATTAAAGAAGTTAACGGAACTGATGGTAAAGTAAGTAGCGTAACGCTTGTAGATACTCAAAATGGTGAAGAATCTGAATTTAAAACAGATGGCGTATTTATCTATATTGGAATGCTTCCATTAACAAAACCATTCTTAAGTTTAGGTATTACAAATGAAAATGGATATATCGAAACAAATGATGTGATGGAAACAAGAGTACCAGGTATTTTTGCAGCTGGTGATGTTCGTGAAAAAACTTTACGTCAAGTTGTAACAGCTACTGGAGACGGAAGTATTGCTGCTCAAGCAGTACAACATTATATTGAAGAATTAAAAGAAGAATTATCTAAAACTAACTAATCTTGATTAGAAACAATAAATTGAAATATAATATTAAGTTTTAGAATTGCGAACGAAATTGTAATATTCTGAAACTTATATGTAATTAGGGTGTAACTCTCTTGAAATATAGTTACTGTAATATAGACAATAACCAGAGAGCCCCCTAATATATATAGGAACATGGATATGCGCTTGTCCATGTTCCCTTTTTTTGTGCACTAAAGTATAAATTTGCAGCGACAAAGAAGGACCGGGCGCAGTAACAATTAATTATAAATGTAACTACGCCTTTAGTCTTCACGATAAAGCGCGTAAATCAGGTGAGTTTTCTTTATTTGTCTCCGAAAGTGATCGATTTTGTTCCCTCAACCGTAGTTCGAACCCACAAGATTTTTTCCTTTAGCCAGGATCTTTCAACCCTAATTCCCACTCTTAACAAGTTGTTGTCTGACTAGTTTAACGGTATAATATAGATTGGGCAGTTTCAACCAACTGCAAGTCCAAATTGTAAGTGAGGTATAAGAAATGCAAAGAGTTACACATTGTGTTTTGGTAAATGAAAATAATATCCTCTTGCTACAAAAACCTAGAAGAAACTGGTGGGTTGCACCCGGCGGTAAGATGGAGCCAGGTGAAAACATTAGAGAAGCAGTTGTTCGTGAATATCGTGAAGAAACAGGTGTTTACTTAAAAAACCCTAAATTAAAAGGTGTTTTTACAATTATTATAGAAGAAGATGCTAAGGTAGTGAATGAATGGATGATGTTTTCATTTTTGGCTACTGAGTTTGACGGCGAAAATCAAGATGAGTGTGAAGAAGGAATTCTTCGCTGGCATACAATAGATGAAGTGAAAAATCTTCCTATGGCAGCAGGTGACTATCATATTATTGATTATTTACTAAAGGGTAAAGAAATTTTACATGGTACCTTTGTCTATACACCGGATTTTGAATTATTAAGATATCGTTTAAATCCTAGTTAACCTAAATTATAGAAAGGGTTGAGTTAAATGCCTACAAAATCACATGTAAAAATGGTTATTATAACTGGAATGTCAGGTGCTGGAAAGACTGTCGTTGTTCAAGCGTTAGAAGATATCGGTTATTTCTGTGTCGATAATCTTCCTCCTGCTCTACTTCCAAAATTTGTAGAGCTATTAAAGGACCCGGATCACAATACAACAGATAAAGTTGCTCTTGTTATGGATTTACGAGGAAGAGAATTTTTTGATCAGTTAGGAAATTCGCTAGATCAATTAATGTCTACTCCTTCAATCATCCCTCAAATTTTATTTTTAGATGCAACGAATGCTGCGCTCGTTACTCGATACAAAGAAACTCGTCGCTCACATCCACTTTCTCCAACGAGTTCTCCATTAAAAGGAATTGAGTTGGAACGTACTCTTTTAGCCGAGGTAAAAGGGCGTGCACAATTAATTTATGATACTTCAGATTTAAAGCCTAAAATATTACGAGAAAAAATAATTGGACAATTTAGAGAAAATGAACAAGAAGGTTTTTCAGTAAATATTCAGTCATTCGGTTTTAAGTACGGAATACCGATTGATGCGGATTTAGTATTTGACGTACGATTTTTACCAAACCCATTTTATATTGAATCAATGCGTCCTTTAACTGGCTTAGATGAAGAAGTTTCGTCTTATGTTCTTAAATTTAATGAGACAACCGAATTTATGCTGAAATTAATTGATTTAATTAGTTTCATGTTACCTCAATATAAAAGAGAAGGTAAACGACAACTTATCATTGCGATCGGATGTACGGGTGGACAGCATCGCTCTGTTACTTTAGCGGAGTATTTAGCTAACTACTATAAGGATCAATACGATACGAATGTTAGTCATCGGGACGTTGAAAAAAGGAGTCATAAGTAATGGTTAGTCAACGTTCGAAAATAGTAATAATTGGAGGCGGAACAGGACTATCAGTTTTAGTTCGTGGGTTGAAAAAACATCCCGTTGATATTACCGCTATCGTTACAGTCGCAGATGATGGTGGTAGCTCTGGACGATTACGTGACGAGTTAAAAATTCCACCGCCTGGTGATGTACGAAATGTACTTGCCGCGTTATCAGATGTGGAACCGATGTTGGAAGAATTATTCCAGCATCGATTTGCAACATCTGGAGACCTTTCTGGACATTCTCTAGGTAATTTAATGCTAAGTGCAATGACTGCGATTACAGGTGATTTTTACCGTGCAATCATTGAAATGAGAAGGGTATTAAATGTTAGAGGGAAAGTTATACCAGCAGCTAATCAAAGTGTCGTATTAAAAGCTGAATTAGAAGATGGCACAATTGTTTCAGGTGAATCAAAAATTCCTTATTCGGGTAAGAAGATTAAAAGAGTATTTTTAGCACCAGCAAATGTTGAGCCTTTAAAAGAGGCGCTTGATGAAATTAATCGTGCTGACTTAATTGTAATTGGACCTGGCAGTTTATATACGAGTATTCTTCCTAATCTATTAGTTACTAAAATTGGGAAGGCTGTTGTTAATTCAAAAGCTAAAAAAGTATATGTATGTAATGTGATGACTCAAGCGGGTGAAACTTTGCATTATACAGCTAGTGATCATGTAAGGGCTCTATACCAGCATTTAGACTCAAGTTTTATCGATACAATTATTGTAAATGAAGGCACAATGCCTAAGAATATTTTAGAACTTTATAAGGAAGAACATGCTCAACAAGTAAAACTAGATATAAATGAGCTTGAATCTTTAGATCTAGAAATTGTTCATAAGTCGATCGTTAAATATGATGATAATGTGATTAGGCATGATACAGTAAAGTTGGCTGAAATCTTATGTGATCTAATTCCGACAAAAATAAAAGAATAATGAAAAAATATATAGAGCTAGAAGGAGGGGGTGATTCAAATGTCCTTTGCATCAGAAACGAAAAAAGAATTAACAACGATTGAGATCAAAGATTGTTGTTCAAAATCTGAGCTATCCTCTTTAATTCGAATGAACGGTTCATTATCAATTGCGAATCGCCAATTTATTGTAGATGTAGTTACTGAAAATGCCGCAATTGCTAGAAGGATATATGTATTAATTAAACGTGTTTATGATGTGGACGTTGAATTACTCGTTCGTAAAAAAATGCGTCTTAAAAAGAACAATGTATATATTGTTCGAATAAAAGAAGAAGCGAAACATATTTTAAATGATCTTTATATAACAGGTGAAGGATTTACCTTTACGAATGAAATAGCGAAAGAGCTAATTGCTAAGAAATGTTGTAAACGTTCCTATTTAAGAGGTGCTTTTCTAGCTGGTGGTTCGGTAAATAATCCAGAGACTTCTTCATATCATTTAGAAATTTTTTCACTATATAAAGAGCATACAGAAGAAATTTGTCGTCTAATGAATGAGTTCGGATTAAATGCTAAAACACTGGAGAGACGTAAAGGCTATATTACGTACTTAAAGGAAGCAGAAAAAATTACTGAGTTTTTAAATGTTGTTGGTGCACATTCAGCTTTATTAAGGTTTGAAGATATCCGCATCGTAAGAGATATGAGAAACAGTGTTAATCGTCTAGTAAATTGTGAAACTGCGAACTTAAATAAAACGATCAGTGCAGCCTTTAGGCAAATAGAAAATATACGTTATATCCAAAGTTCAGTTGGTTTAGATATATTACCGCCAAAGCTACGTGAAATTGCAGAACTTCGAGTAGCATATGAGGATGTAACATTAAAAGAGTTAGGTGAAATGGTATCTAGCGGTGCAATTAGTAAATCAGGAATCAATCATCGACTACGTAAAATTGATGAAATAGCTGATAAACTAAGAGCGGGAGAACCAATAAAAATAAAATAAAAGTTAAGAGGGTAGAAAAAAATGATTGAGAAAAAAGGGAGAGTACTATTAGAAACTGGAATACAGGCTCGTCCAGCAGCACAATTTGTTCAAGTTGCTACGAGATTTCGTTCAGAAGTATTATTAGCTTACAAAGGTAAACAAGTAAACGTTAAGAGTATTATGGGTGTTATGAGTCTTGCTGTACCTCATGGAGAAGAAATTGTAATTACTGTTACTGGCGACGATGAAGTTGAAGCGATGGAAGCCGTAATGGACTTTATCGGAGAAGAAATTTAATGTAATTGGACATTCACAAGTTGGATGTCCAATTTTTTTCTATAAAAAAACTAGCCGAAAAATTACGGCTAGTTTTTTATTATTATTTAATAGCTGCAGTATTAGAAATTACTTTATCAATTAAACCGTATTCTAATGCACGGTCTGCAGTCATAAAGTTATCGCGCTCTGTATCACGCTCGATCGTATCTAATGGTTGACCAGTACGATCTGCAAGAATTTTGTTTAATTTATCACGTAAGAACAAGATTCGCTTAGCTGCAATTTCGATTTCAGTAGCTTGACCTTGAGCACCACCTAATGGTTGGTGAATCATAACTTCTGCATTTGGAAGAGCATATCTCTTTCCTTTTTCCCCAGCAGATAATAAGAACGCACCCATTGAAGCCGCCATACCAATACAAATTGTAGATACTTGAGGCTTAATAAAGTTCATCGTATCATAAATAGCCATACCAGCAGTAATACTTCCTCCTGGACTATTTATGTATAATGAAATATCCTTTTCTGGATCTTCTGCTGCTAAAAATAAAAGTTGTGAAACAATTGAGTTAGCTACGTTATCATCGATTGCGCTACCTAACATGATGATGCGGTCTTTTAATAGACGAGAGTATATATCATACGCACGCTCACCACGACTTGTTTGTTCAATAACTGTAGGAATTAAATTCATTTTTTCTCCTCCTTGTTTAAAACAAATGAATGATTAATACAATAATACCTTTAAGGTCAGAAAAGGTCAAATAAAAGAGATGCTATATTTAATGTATTATTTAAACTAAAAAATATTGACCTTTTATAACATATCTATTTATCTAATACTTCAACATCATTAACGACTTTTCCTATTATTAAACGTAACTTTATGTAGTTTTTCTTTTGATTAGTTAAAAAACTAATAACATAATGTTTGGGGGATAATCTTGTTTGAAAAACAGATCCTTGTTAAATTACCAAATTTTCGTAAAGGGAGTAGAGTGATGTTGATCTCCACTACAGGATGCTCGCTTTCCANNGCCTCCTCGGCAAGCCTGCGGGGTCTCAGCCTTCCCGCTTATCCCATAGGAGTCGAGCATCCCTCCGTTCGAATCAACAAGTTCATCAGAAAAAGTTTACGATAACAAGCTAATATAATATCCTTTCCTTAGTGTAAAATAATAGTTTATTAATCAGTTTGTATTTCAGTTAAGATCGAACATGAATCAAAGTGCATCTTCTTATTTTTCCTACTCAAAAAGAAACCTAAATCATTGCGGTCAGAACATTCTAACGATATAATAAAAAACATAAGATTTTCTAAAAATCTCTTTCTAGACATTTCATATTTCTTAATCTTTTTTTAAAACATAACTCAGTGGATAGAGCACGAATGAATATGCTCCCATGAAACTACTTCAAGCGCACTTGCCGAGCCGCTACTTGCAATTACATACTGAGGCAAGGGTGGGACAGAGTAAACATATTTGTGGTGAAATACCAATCGAGCTGCTCCTTGCAATTACCTACTGAGATTGGGGCGACAGATAAGATATACTTATTTTAACTTTATATTAATATGCGTTCGTAGCTCAGTGGATAGAGCAACGGTTTCCGGTACCGTGTGTCGCAGGTTCGAATCCTGTCGAGCGCGCTAAAAGAAAAAACCGAGTGATAAGATCTGAAAATAACAGACATATCGCTCGGTTTTTATTTTTCCTCCGATAACCCTGAATCTGACCCCTAAATCCTACCTTTACCCTACAACTAAAGATGTACTAAAACTCCATCCAATGAAGAATGGGTTCCCTTAACTTAAAATCATATATTTAAAGTAAATAAAGGGAGGTCATTCAAATGGATATGAATTCTTGGTTTCTTGAAGAAATGGCTCAAATCAATAAAGATGAAAAAGAAAGAGAATTAAAATTTAAAGAAACCTATAAACTGTACTCAACATGTAAAAAGAAAAAATATTGCATCGACTTAAAAATCATTAAATTCTGTTTCTAATCAAGAGAAGTTTAAAATCATTTTTTAAAATAGAGTCGAGTAATATTATCGATTATTTTTGCTCCTTCTATTTATTTCCTCTATCCTTTTTCCTAAATATATGATATATTACTCTTTGCGATGAGCTAATTTGAGTAAGACGAGAGATATGCGCAAGCTAAACGCGCGGATGTGGCCGCCCGGTCTCTCGCCTCAAACGCATCAAGACGTCTGCTGCGGCAGGCGTCTTTCTTTTTGTCCATTCCTTTGTGTATAATAGTACATATTAAAATTGAAGGGAATGTTTTTGTGTTAACGATTGCAGAATACACTGTAGAAGAAATAAAAGATCCATTTGGTATCATTGAAGGTGATCGATATGAGTTTATTCTTTATATCAATGTACCAGAGGATGATGAATTATTTAATGAAAAAGGTATATACATAAAAGTGCTTTTTGGAGTAAATGGTGAAGAGTCGAAATTAATTAAATATGACTTGTATGAAGCTGAGTCTAATCAGTATTTAGATTTTGATTTGGAAGAAGATGAAGAAAAAGAAGTATTTGAATTTTGTAAAACTCATTTAACAGTTGAAGATTAATATTAATGTGTTGTTGAATGACACACTTTAGTTTAGGGAATCGTTTAGATTGAGTAATTTGGCAACACACTATTTTGTGATTGTAAACACAGTACCAATTGAGCTTACACACTGATAAAACACTAATATTTTGAATAAATGTTTTGTCTTGAGAACCTTGATTTATCAAGGTTTTTTTGTTGTGTTTTTAAATAGAAAGATTTTTTAGAATATTGGCACAGAATTTGCAATATTTAAATTGATTCAAAACTTGTCCTTGTAACGCGTAATTCTTTTGTCATTATTTGTAAAAATGTAAGCGTTTCATCGGCGAGGAAAATTGAGGAGGTGTAGGATGAAGATCTTATTGGTATGTTCTGCAGGAATGTCGACTAGTCTACTTGTTACAAAAATGGAACAAGCAGCTAAGGCAAAAGGAATTGAGGCAACAATATGGGCTGTTGCTGGTGATGAGGCAAAAGAAAATTTAGTCAAAGCGGATGTATTACTTCTTGGTCCTCAGGTTCGTTATCTAGTCTCAGAAATGAAAAAACTAGCTGAACCTAAAGGGATACCAGTAGATACGATTAATCCAGTGCATTATGGATTGATGAATGGTGAAGCTGTTCTGGAAATGGCTTTAAATTTGAAAAAATAAAACGGGGAATTAAAAATCTAGAGAGAAAAGAAGGTGTATTGGAATGATGCGTTTTGCTGAAAAGTATATAATGCCTGCCGCAGCGAAGTTTGGTAATCAACGTCATTTATTAGCGATTCGTGATGCGTTAATTGGAATGATTGCCATTACGATGATTGGAGCTTTTGCTGTACTTATTAATAATTTAGGTGGCGCAATCCACGGCTACGATAAAATGATGGAAACAGTCTTTGGTGCAAACTGGAAAACACTAGGCAGTGATATTTGGTGGGGAACATTTGCATTTATGACAGTATTTGCCGTAGTAGGGATCGCGCATAGATTAGCTCGTTCTTATGGTGATGAAGGTTTTGAAGCAATGCTTGTTGCATTAGCGTGTTACTTTGTACTTGTTCCACAATCATTAGCTGCAGTATCTGTTACGTTAAATGGTGGTAAGACAGCTACAGGTGGAACTTGGGGATTTATTAGTTGGAATTCATTAAACTCAACGGCTTTATTTACAGGAATTATCGTTGCAATTATTGCGACTGAAATTTTTGTACGTTTAGCTAGAGTGAAACAATTAGTTATTAAATTACCAGATGGCGTTCCACCAGCAGTATCAAAAGCATTTGCAAAGTTGTTACCAGGTATGTTAACAATCTTTATCGTTGCATTAATTGGCTTATTGTTCAGATTATACATTTCAAACGGCGTATTCTTTAATGAGTGGTTAAATTCAGTTCTTGTAAAACCGTTAACTGATGCAGCCGATTCATTAGGATTTGCAGTTGCGATTGCATTCTTTGTACATTTCTTCTGGGCACTTGGATTACATGGTCCAAATATTTTAGGGGGGATTACAACTCCTTTATTAACAACTCTAGGTAACCATAACATCGATTTATATGCAAAAGGTGTGACAGATCTAGATAAGTATTCAGTCTTAGCAGGGCCATTCTTAGATGCATTCGTATATATGGGTGGATCAGGTACTACAATCGGTTTGCTTGTAGCAATGTTCTTTGTTAACCGTAAACGTCATAAACAGATGATTGCTTTAGGAACACCTCCAGGATTATTTAATATTAATGAACCAATTATTTTCGGTTTACCAATCGTGTTAAACCCAGTATGGTTAATACCATTTATCTGTACTCCAATTGTTTTAACTATTATTTCGTATTTAGCTGTTCAATCACATATTGTTTTCCCAGTTGTTTCTACAATCCCTTGGGTAACTCCACCAGTAATAGGTGGCTATTTAGCAACAGGTGGTCATTGGAGCGGTGCAGTTTTATCGCTTGTAAACGTAGTGATTTCAATCGTTATTTATTTACCGTTCGTTGTAGTAGCAGAAAGAATGGAAGCTAGAAAATCAACAGAAACGACAAGTAGTAATTCATTAAATGTATAATAGAATGTGAAGGAGAAGAGTGCAAATGCCTACCGACACAAATAATGAACAAATTGCATTTCAGCTTATATTACATTCCGGTAATGCTAAGAGTTTATTAATGGAAGCAATGTATAAAGCTCGTGATGGAGAGTTCGAGGAAGCTCGTAGAAAAGTAAACGAGGCAAATGCCGAACTTAGGCTGGCTCATCATTCACAAACTTCACTTATACAAAGTGAAGCAGGAGGGCAACAATACAAAATTAATATTCTTTTAGTACATGCACAGGATCATTTAATGAACACTTTAACAACAAGAGATTTAGTAGAAGAAATTATTTATTTACATGAGAAAATTTGACTCTAATTATTGATAAAAAAGGTGGTGTAGATTAATTCTACATCACTTTTTTTTATAGATCACATAGAACAAAATGTATAATTTAAGTAAGAATCGAAGAGTGTTTTAAAACACTACAATAAAGTACATATAAATCACGACACACTAACAGGATAATAACACACTATAACAATTTAAGAAGATTGACGAACAAACTTTAACACACTAGATGTTTTAAGTTACTTTCCTCTTAAAGTAAAGAAAAAAGATTTTATAATGATGAGTCCTTATAGGACAAGGTTTCAATGAGTAAATGATTTATTTTTGAAAATGTCAGAAAAAGTTGGCACGCCATTTGCTAGATAAAGAGTGTACAAAATAAATAAATAAATAAATTTGTAGATGCTACATGGGACTGTTTCTTACTTTCAAACAAACCTGTAAGCGCTACACTAATTCTAATACTGGAGGAATAAAAATGAATATTTTATTAGCTTGTTCAGCAGGAATGTCTACTAGTTTACTAGTAACTAAAATGGAGGATGCAGCAAAAGCAAAAGGGATTGAAGTGAAGATTTGGGCAGTTTCGGGTGATGCTGCAAAAGAAAACTTAGATAAAGCAGATGTTCTTTTATTAGGACCACAAGTACGTTATTTAGCTGCTGAAATGAAAAAAGTTGCCGAGCCAAAAGGGATACCAGTTGATGTAATCAATCCAGTACATTATGGACTTATGAATGGTGAAGCTGTTTTAGAGTTAGCACTTAGTTTAAAAAAATAGTCATGTACGTTGTATACATTTTAAACAAAAGGGAGTCTTAAAAATGATGAATTTTGTAGATAGATATATAATGCCAGCTGCAGCAAAGTTCGGTAACCAACGTCATTTATTAGCAATACGCGATGCGTTAATCGGGATGATTGCCATTACAATGGTCGGTTCATTTGCAGTTTTATTTAATAATTTAGGTGGAGCGATCAAAGGTTACGACAAAATGATGGAAGCTCTTTTTGGAGTGAACTGGAAGACATTAGGTGGAGACATTTGGTGGGGAACATTCGCATTTATGACTGTTTTTGCAGTTGTAGGGATTGCTTATAAATTGGCACGTTCTTATGGTGATGAAGGATTTGAAGCAATGCTTGTCGCATTAGCGTCATATTTTGTACTAGTGCCACAATCATTAAACACTGTAACGGTTACATTAGAAAATGGAAAAACAGCTACTGGTAGTGTTTGGGGATTAGTGAACTCTACTTATACTAATTCAACTGCACTATTTACTGGAATAATCGTTGCAATTGTTGCAACAGAAATTTTTGTTCGCTTATCAAGAATAAAGCAATTAGTTATTAAATTACCAGATGGTGTACCACCAGCAGTTTCCAAAGCATTTGCAAAGCTATTACCAGGTATGCTAACAATCTTTGTGATCGCGATTGTTGGATTGTTATTCAGATTATATTTATCGGATGGAGTATATTTTAATGATTGGTTAAGCTCAGTACTTGTTAAGCCATTAACGAATGCTGCAGACTCTTTACCGTTTGCAATCGGTATAGCATTCTTTATTCATTTCTTCTGGATGCTTGGCTTACATGGACCAAATATACTAGGTGGAATTACGACACCATTATTTACAGCTTTAGGAAATGAAAATATTGATTTAGCAGCAAAAGGTGTTACTAAGTGGAGTGAATACAATGTAATGGCTGGCCAGTTCTTTGATGCATTTGTATTCTTAGGTGGATCAGGTGCTACGTTAGGGTTAATCATTTCAATGATATTAATAAATCGAAAACGTAATAAACAAATGATTGGATTAGGTGGGGCACCAGGTTTATTCCAAATTAATGAACCAGTCCTTTTCGGATTGCCAATCGTGTTAAATCCAATGTGGTTAATTCCATTCATTGGTACACCAATTATCTTAACAGTTATTTCATATTTAGCGATTTCTTTAGGTATGGTTCACCCAGTAACTACGAATATTCCATGGGTAACACCACCAATTTTAGGTGGCTGGTTGATTACAGGGGGACATTGGACAGGTGCAGCCTTAGCAGCATTTAACTTAGTGATCTCAGTGGTCATCTATTTACCTTTCGTTGCATTACAAAGACGAATGGAATCTAAAAAAATAAGAGAAGCAGCAAATAATCAAAGTGCTGCAATGTAATGCAGTTTGAGGAGGATACGAAATGAGTACTTTAACGACAATTGAGCAAACAGCATTCCAATTAATCTTACACGCAGGAAACGCAAAAAGCTCATTAATGGAAGGTATGCAGGCTGCTCGAGCGGGTAATTTAGAAGAAGCAAATAGTAAGATTGAAGAAGCAAAGAAAGAATTAAATCTTGCGCATCAGGCACAAACTTCATTAATTCAAGGTGAAGCACGTGGAGAGAATGTTGAATTAAGTATCTTATTAATTCATGCTCAAGATCATTTAATGAATGCATTAACGATGAGAGATTTAGTAGCAGAAATAATTTTCCTACACGAAAAATTAAATAAATAAGAGAAAATAGAAAAGTAGTTTTCTAGAATGACCGGGCTACTTTTCTCCTATCATATAGAAGGAGTGAAGAAAATGAGAAACGGTATTAAAATAGCAACAATTGGTGGCGGTTCAAGTTATACTCCAGAATTAGTTGAAGGATTTATTAAACGTTATGATGAACTACCTGTAAGAGAGTTATGGTTAGTGGACATTGAAGAAGGTAGAGAGAAACTTGAAATCGTTGGAAACCTTGCGAAAAGAATGGTAGAAAAAGCAGGAGTACCAATGGAAATTCATTTAACACTTGATCGACGTACTGCTCTTAAAGATGCTGATTTTGTTACGACACAATTTCGTGTAGGCTTACTTGAAGCTCGTATGAAGGATGAGCGTATTCCTTTAAAATATGGGGTAATTGGTCAAGAAACAAATGGTCCAGGTGGTCTGTTTAAAGCACTTCGTACAATTCCGGTTATTTTAGATATCGTTAAGGATATTGAAGAGCTTTGTCCAAATGCTTGGCTCGTAAACTTTACGAATCCTACGGGGATTTTAACAGAAGCGATTTTAAGATACACAAATTTCCGTAAAGTAGTAGGTTTATGTAATGTACCAATTCATATTCACATGAACATTGCAAAAGGTCTAGGGGTAGAAGCTGAGCGTGTGCATATTGATTTTATGGGATTAAATCATATGGTTTACGGAACGAAAGTATTATTAGATGGTGAAGATGTAACAAGTCGTGTTGTAAGTGAATTTGCACGCCCTGTTGAAAGTATGACGATGCAAAATATTAAGGCAATGGATTGGAATCCTGATTTTATTGAAGCACTTGGAGCGATTCCATGTCCGTATCATCGCTACTACTATCAAACGAAAGTAATGCTAGAGGAAGAGCTTGAAGCAGCGAAAAAAGATGGTACGCGTGCTGAAGTTGTAAAAAAATTAGAAGAATCATTATTTGAATTATATAAAGATCCTAATTTAAATAGTAAGCCACCACAATTAGAAAAACGCGGTGGAGCTTATTATAGTGATGCTGCATGCCGATTAATTTCATCTCTATATAACAATAAAGGTGATATCCAACCTGTTAACACAATGAATAATGGTGCTATTGCATCAATTCCAGATGATTGTGCTGTTGAAGTAAGTGCCGTTATTACAAAAGATGGTCCAAAACCACTTACAATGGGTGATTTGCCGGTTGCAGTACGCGGTTTAGTTCAACAAATTAAATCATTCGAACGTGTTGCTGCAGAAGCTGGCGTAACTGGTGATTATAAAACAGCATTACTTGCTATGTGCATTAACCCACTAGTTGGATCTGATAATTTAGCAAAACAAATTCTAGATGAAATGTTAGAGGCTCACAAAGAGCATTTACCTCAATTCTTCAAAAACGAAAAAGTGGCAGCAAATTAACGATTAAAAAGAGGGATGTAGCTCGAATGAAAGAGTGCATCCCTTTTTATCATACTAAAAAAAGGGGAATGAATGATGACAAAGCTTATTGTAAATGCAGATGATTTCGGCTATTCAAAAGGTGTAAATTATGGCATTATTGAAGCACATTTGAATGGAATAGTGAACTCCGCGACTATGATGATGAATATGTATGCTGTGGAGCATGGAATTGAATTAGCAAAATTACATCCTACATTAGGATTAGGTGTACATCTTGTATTAACAGCGGGCAAACCATTATTAACTGGTCTACAAACAATCGTAGATCAAAATGGGGATTTCCTTAAAAATAGTTATTGGTATGACAATCCAGTTATTAATGTTGACGAAGTTGAAAAAGAATGGGATGCTCAAATTCAAAAGTTTCTTTCTTATGGATTGAATCCTTCGCATCTAGATAGTCATCACCATGTACACATGATTCCAATTCTACACCCAGTAATTGCAAAGTTATCTCAAAAGTATAATCTTCCAGTCCGAATTTCTCCAAAGAGCCAAATAGACGGAATCACACCTTTTACGGATCAATTGTTAACCGATTTTTATGGTAGTGATATTCCTATAAACTATTTTGAGACAATAGAAGACAGAATAAATAATCGTATTGAGTCAGTAGAGGTAATGGTACATCCTGCATTAATAGATAATTATTTAAAAAATGGTACATCTTATTGCTTTGAGAGATTAACAGAACTAGATATCTTAACGAACTCAAAACTTCCTGAGGGAGTAGAGTTAGTAAAGTATTAATATAGAGTAAAAAGCCAAAAGCCAGTTCCTTCATCGAAGTAACTGGCTTTTTTCTTATTTTATATAAAATTCTTCATCTAATCTGCTAATTTCATTTCTAGAATAAAATTCCATTAAGTAACATATTTCATTATCAGGTATGATAATGTCACAAGTATCCTCTATTTGTTGCATTATTTTTTTAATTTTTAAATATAGCATATAGTCACTATTTATTTTATCTTCTTTATCTTTAAAAGGGATTAGAGGCTGTGAGTTTTGAATTCGGTCGATCATGCAACTCATATGAATAACAATTCCCATTAGATCCTCATTTTTGAAAAATTTATCTGTTTGGACTTGTATATCATTTAAGGCACGTCTAATCACACTAATTACTTTTTTAGCATCCTTTAAAGAAATAGTCTCTTGTAATGTTTCAGCCATTTTTAAATACGTTTCTTCATAAGTGATCAATTCTTGTATTGTCTTTGTAGCCTTCATATTTAATACATCCTGTAAATGAAACGTATTAAATGGAACATTTATATCAAAATTCGAAACAATACAAACGATACTTCGTTCTTTAGATATATCATTTAACATTTTTTGTAATTCATCTTTATTTAAAAGGCTAATTGGCACGATTTCTAGCATCTCTTTATCATAGACCAAGTTATTCGCTAGTATATTTTTAATGGCTATTGCACTTCCCTGACCAGTCAGACATGCAGTTAAAATGACAGAACGATTAAATTCAGGTTGTTTCGTTTTATTCGCATGAGAATTGATGAAGAAAGTAGTTAAGTTTCGCACGTCCTGATAAAGCTCGTCTAAGTTATAACCTAGTGTCGCTTTTCTAGAAGCTTCGATTACATGTGCAGTACTAACCATTTGAATCAATCGTACAGGAATTGAAAATTCAGCTTCAATTATGTCACCGATATATGATAGTGACCCCATATCGATGCAAAGTAGAATTCCATTTAATTTACCTAATGATTTAATATAATCTTTTACACGAATTAAAAAATCCTGAGGTGGTTCACTTAATGGCATATCAATACCGATAACTTCCTCGTTTTCTAGTAGCTCATTTGTTACATTTGCCATCTCTCTAGCAATGCCATTACCGTGAGCTAAAACTATTACTTTTACATTTGAACTAGGCACTTTAAAATCTTCGTTACCATAAACGAAAAACATCGTTATAAATGCTACTTCATCAAATGGGATTGAAACATTTGAAAAATCTTCAATCATTTTTACACATTCAATTGAAACGGAAAACTCTTTTTTATACTGATCTCGGATTTGAGTAATATTTGGATGATAAATTTTCTTGTTTGACTGTATACGTTGTAATAGCGTTTGTATATGTAGGCTAAGTGCAACAAGTATTTTTTCGTTAAATCTCTTACTTAATTTTTCTTCTGCTAGTTTTAGTACTTTTTCACTTAGTGTAACGATTTCAGGCTTGATTATCTTTTGGACATTTTCTTTACTAGATAGTTTACGATTAATAGAAGTTAAATAATGCGTGAAATAGCTTTCGATATCGTTTTCCATTAGTAAGGATAACTCGTCCTGAGCAACGCCACGTTGTTTCAGTTCTTCGTATTTTGTATCAATTCGGTCATAAATTGTATCTGCAGAGTGATCCAATTGTTGGTTACTCGTAATACCCTTTGTTGGTGAAAATTCGAAATGCTCGTTTAACAGTGTGACAGCATGCTTTACTTTTTTTTCAATGAATAAGCCTTCCTTAACATACCAGTTCAAATCAGTGCTATAAATACGTATTTTGTCATGTTTATGTGTAATAAAATCTGCGTAAGCCTTTGCACAAGCTAATTGAATGTCGGCTTTAAGTTGTCCGATATTGTTTTGACACGAATAAAATAGAAAAGAGCGAATAGTATTTGCACTTACAACAATCTCTTTTCCTAGACGAACACTTTCTTCCGTGAAAAATCGTTTAATCAGTGTCAATCTCTCTTCATATGTTCGATCTCGAAGAGCTGGTAATGTAATGACCATTGGGATCCGGCGCGTAAATGTAGATAATAAAGTGGATCCGGGATCCTCTGTTGTTGCTGAAATGATTAAAACATTCGATGTTCGTTCGTTTTCTGTCTCTCCTAGTCTTCTATACAACTTATAATCAATAAACGTAAATAACATTTCTTGACCTTCAGGAGTAAGACGATGAACCTCATCTAAAAATAATATTCCATTATTTGCTTTTTCAAGTAGACCTTTTTGTTCTGTTGCACCTGTATAAGCACCTTTTCTTACACCGAAAAGCTGACCTAATAATAGTTGTGGATTATTTGCATAGTCTGCGCAATTAAAAATAATGAATGGAGAATCCTTTTCTAAAACATTCGAACGAATTGAAAAATCATGCATTCTTTTTGCAAAAGCAGATTTACCAACACCAGTCTCACCGAGAATTAATGTATGCATTCCATTTGGTGGATAGAGTATAGCTGATCTAGCTTTTTCGATGGCAGGTCTTAAACTAATATTTTCCTCATAGAAATATTCATATTGATAGTCTGAACTTGCTGTCTTAATTTGAGATTTATTCGTTTGTTGTAAAGTATGAGATAGAGGTTTAAATACGACCGGTCTAGAATTTGTTTTAATTAATAATTCTTCCTTAACTAATTTATTTAAATCACTGCTAACGTTTGCTCTATCTAAACCAAGCTTTTGAGCAATCTCATTAGCGGTAAAACCTTGCTCCTTACTTTGAAGCAAAACTTCATAAATTTGATTTTTTCTGTTCATAATGGCCCACCCATCATAAAGAGTTGTATACTTTTACTATACAGGAAAAAGTAAACGTTTTCACTATATTTAAATTAGTATAACAATTCGTCAAGTACTATGAAAAAGATAAATATCGAGTAAAATAGTAATAAGGGAGTGAAGTAGTATGGAAATGAATTTAATGCAAAAACAATCATTGAAACTTGCAATGACTCAGGAACTACGACAAGCCATTACAATGCTTCAATTTAATGCCCAAGAACTTACTGATTTTTTATTTGAGCAATCATTAGAAAATCCCTTAATTGAAGTCGAAACTCCTTATAACGATTACACTTCTTCAAAAGTCAAACAACAAACTACTTCCAGCGGACAAGGAATGGAGTTATATACTCGAAGAACAGAAACATTACAAGAAGAACTTGTTAGTCAGTTAAATGAGTTGAAAATTGATAATGAGGAATATAAAATTATAAAATATTTAATTTATAACCTAGATAAAAATGGATTTTTGATGGAATCAGACGAAGAGCTTATACATGAATTAAATATTTCTTTCGTTCAATTACAAATCTGCATTGATACACTTCAACGTTTTGAGCCCTCAGGAGTTGGAGCAAGATCGGTTAAAGAGTGCTTATTGATTCAACTAAATGGCCTTGAAGTTGATACAACAATTGCAAAACAGGTCCTTAAAGATTATTTTGATTTATTTGTTAATAAAAACTGGAAAGAAATAGCGAAGAAACTTAAGATTAGCTTACCTGATTTACAAAAAGAAATTGACTTAATTTTAACCCTTCAGCCAAGGCCAGGTTTGAATTATTTCCAAGACCAAGTAAATTATGTAGCTCCTGATTTAACAGTTGAAAAAATAGGCGGCGAATTTGTTGTACTGATTAATGATAAAATTATGCCGCGTTTAAAAGTACTTAATGAATACTCTTCAATTTTAAATGGTCAACATGAGAAGGAAGTTTCAACTTATTTAAAGGATAAAAATACGCAAGTTAACTGGTTAATGAAAAGTTTGGAAGAACGAAAATCAACGATGTTAGCTGTAATGAATTGTATTCTTCGAAAGCAAATTGCTTTTTTTGAAAAGGGTCCTGCAAATTTAAAAACTCTTACTTTAAAAGAGATAGCGGAAGAACTTTCATTACATGAATCGACAATTAGCCGTACTTGTAAAAACAAATATGTACAGACACCATTTGGTTTATATGAAATGAAGAAATTCTTCCATCAAGGTGTAAGTGTGGACGGCGAGGAGCTCGCATCAACGAGTGTACAGGTATTCATCAAGCAACTAGTAGATGGAGAAAACAAAGAAAAACCATTATCAGATCAAAAGCTAGTTGAATTATTAGCTGAAAAACATGGAGTGGAAATCTCTAGAAGAACTGTAGCTAAATATAGAGATATACTTAGAATTCCTGGATCATCAAAACGAAAGCGCTTTAGTTAAAAAGGAGAATGGGATGTCGATTAAGTTAACTTTATTTACAAAAGAGAATTGTGGATTATGCGAAGAAGCAAAAGATGCAATTCGTTTGGTCCAATCTGAATATGAAATCGAAATAAATGAAATTGATATTTATTCTGATGACGCATTATTAGAGGAATTTCAACTAATGATCCCTGTTATTCAAATGAATGGGGAAACAGTTGCATACGGAAAAATTCATAAAATTGACATATTAAATGCCATAAATGGGTAGTTATCAGTTGAAAGAAATGATTGACCCTGTTACAATGTAAATGTAGCAGGGTTATTTCACTTCTGGAGTAAATCTTGTTCAAAAAAACAACGTTGAAAAACGCTGTAATTTTTTTAAAACAAGTGGGACATAATATGTCATAGTGGGACACATTAAGACCAAGGTGAATACTCTGTGAAAGAGGAGATGAAAATGAACCAAGTTTTAAAGCTACAACAAAAATTATTACCTGATCTAATACCTGTTATCCAAAAAAGATTTCAAATCCTACAATATATACGAATTATGCAACCGATTGGTCGTAGAAACTTGTCTGCAAGTGTAGGGTTAACAGAAAGAGTACTTAGATCAGAAGTTGCTTTATTAAAAGAGCAAAGACTGATTAATGTTGCATCTTCTGGCATGACATTAACGGATGAAGGACTAAGCTTACTTCTAGACCTAGAAGAACCAATGCGTGAACTGTTCGGTTTGAAAAATATCGAAGACTTGCTTAAGGAAACATTTAATCTTAAAGAAGTAATCGTTGTTTCAGGCGATAGTGACGAGCTGGACTGGGTAAAAAAGGAGATGGGTCGAGCTGCTGTTGGTTGTATAAACCAAAGGCTAGAAACAAATAATATTGTTGCTGTTACTGGTGGTTCCACTTTAGCTGCCGTAGCTGAAATGATGAATGATGACTCTAAAGATCTAAATACCTTATTTGTACCAGCGCGAGGCGGTTTAGGTGAAGAAGTAAGAAATCAAGCAAATACGATTTGTGCAAAAATGGCTGAAATGGCAAAAGGTAATTATCGATTACTTCACTTGCCAGATGAACTTAGTGAAGAGGCCTATGTAACTATGATGGAAGAACCAAGAGTAAAAGAGGTTCTAAATTTAATTCGATCTTCTTCAATTGTCGTACACGGCATAGGAGATGCATTTACGATGGCTAAACGAAGACAATCTTCTTCAGAACAGTTAGAAATCTTAACTGAATCTGAAGCTGTAGGAGAGGCATTTGGCTATTACTTCAATGAAAATGGTGAAGTTGTTTACAGAGTAAGAACAATTGGTTTACAACTGAATGAATTGGAGAATATACCGTATGTACTGGGAGTAGCTGGAGGATCTTCTAAAGCAAAAGCAATGGCTTCTTTCTTAAAGAAAGGTCATGTAAACATCCTCGTCACAGACGAAGGAGCAGCGAAAGAGTTAATTAAAGGATGTACCCTTTAAAATAAAAAAAGCTTCTACCTATTAAAAGGAGGAAATTAAAAATGGCAACTAAAATTGGTATTAATGGATTTGGACGTATCGGACGTATGGTTTTCCGCGCAGCTTTAAACAACCCAAACGTAGAGGTTGTAGCAATCAATGACTTAACAGACGCTAAAACTTTAGCTCACTTATTAAAATATGATTCAGTTCACGGTTCAGTAAACGCTGAAGTAGCAGTTAACGGCGATTCAATCGTTGTAAACGGAAGCGAAATTAAAGTAATTGCTGAGCGTGACCCAGCAGTTTTACCTTGGAGCGATTACGGAGTAGAAGTTGTAGTAGAATCTACTGGTCGTTTCACAGATAAAAAAGATGCTGAAAAACACTTAGGTGGATCAGTTAAAAAAGTAATCATCTCTGCACCAGCTTCTAATGAAGATATCACGATCGTAATGGGTGTAAATGATGACAAATACGATGCAGCTAGCCACAATGTAATTTCTAATGCTTCTTGTACAACTAACTGTTTAGCTCCATTTGCTAAAGTATTAGACGAAAAATTCGGTATCAAACGTGGTATGATGACAACTGTTCACTCTTACACAAATGACCAACAAATTTTAGATTTACCACACAAAGATTTACGTCGTGCACGTGCTGCTGCAATGAGCATGATCCCAACAACTACTGGTGCTGCTAAAGCAGTTTCATTAGTATTACCTCAATTAAAAGGTAAATTAAACGGTGGTGCTGTACGTGTACCAACTGCTAACGTATCTTTAGTTGACTTAGTAGTAGAATTAAATGCTGAAGTTACTGCTGAAGAAGTAAATGCTGCATTTAAAGCTGCTTCTGAAGGCGAATTAAAAGGTATCTTAGGATACTCTGAAGAACCATTAGTATCAATCGACTATAACGGTTGCACAAACTCATCTACAATCGATGCGTTATCTACAATGACTATGGAAGGTAACATGGTTAAAATCCTTTCTTGGTACGATAATGAAACTGGTTACTCAACTCGTGTAGTTGACTTAGTAGCTCACATCGCTTCAAAAGGTCTATAATTTTAATAAAAATTAATATGAGGGCGAGGGGATTTTCCTCCCCTCTTTTGTTTGAAAAAATCCTCTTTTGTCACTAATCCAACACAATATTAAAAAATACTCTAGAAATAAATTCCAATTGATGTACATAATCTGTTAAAATTGCGGTGACAATATCACAGAATAGATACGACTTTGTATGAGACGGATCGACCAGTGGAATTGGATATGGATGAATAAAAACAGTACTGGAGGCACCTACTATGAACAAAAAGTCATTACATGACATTGATGTAAAAGGAAAACGCGTATTTTGCCGTGTAGATTTTAACGTACCAATGGCAAATGGTGAAGTAACAGATGATACCCGTATTCGTGCTGCTCTTCCTACGATTCAGTATTTAATAGAAAACGGAGCAAAAGTTATTTTAGCATCTCACTTAGGACGTCCAAAAGGACAAGTAAATGAAGACATGCGTTTAAATGCTGTTGCTACACGTTTAAGTGAAAAATTAGGTAAAAACGTTATTAAAGCTGATGAAGCATACGGACCTAAAGTTCAAGAAGAAATCAGCAAAATGAACGAAGGCGATGTTTTATTATTAGAAAACGTTCGTTTCTACCCAGGCGAAGAGAAAAATGATGAAGCTCTAGCAAAAGAATTTGCTTCATTAGCTGATGTATATGTAAACGATGCTTTTGGTGCTGCACACCGTGCACATGCTACAACTGCTGGTATTGCTAAACATATCCCAGCTGTAGCAGGCTTCTTAATGGAAAAAGAAATTAATGTTTTAGGTAAAGCACTTTCTAATCCAGAGCGCCCATTTACAGCTATTATCGGTGGAGCGAAAGTTCGAGATAAAATTGGTGTAATTGAAAACTTATTAGAAAAAGTAGATAACTTAATCATTGGTGGCGGACTAGCTTATACATTCTTAAAAGCTAAAGGCTATGAAATCGGTCAATCTCTTTTAGAAGAGGATAAAATTGATTTAGCAAATGAATTTATCCAAAAAGCCGAAGCGAAAGGTGTTAAATTCTATATGCCAATTGATGCAATTATTGCAGACAAATTCGGTGAAGATGCAAATACGCAAGAAGTTGATATTGATAGCATTCCTGCAGATTGGCAAGCTCTTGATATTGGTCCAAAAACAACTGCTCTTTATGCAGATGTAATTAAGAGCTCTAAATTAGTTATTTGGAATGGACCTATGGGTGTATTTGAAATCGATAAATTTGCACAAGGTACTAAGGGAGTAGCACAAGCATTAGCAGATTCAGATGCTTACTCAATTATCGGTGGAGGAGACTCAGCTGCTGCTGCTGAAAAATTCGGTTTAGCAGATAAAATGAGCCATATTTCTACTGGTGGTGGTGCTTCATTAGAATTTATGGAAGGTAAAGAGCTTCCTGGAGTAGCATTATTAAACGATAAATAAGTCTTATAGCTTTACAATATTTAGTAATTGAAATAGAGTAAGATGTTATGTCTTACCAATTGTAGGAAGGTGTTTCTCATGCGTAAACCAATTATCGCAGGTAACTGGAAAATGAATAAGACGCTTAACGAAGCGATGACATTTGTTGAAGAAGTAAAAAATAGCATTCCATCATCTGATAAAGTAGATTCAGCAGTTTGTGCGCCTGCATTATTTATTGCACCAATGTTATACGGTACAAAAGGAACTGAATTAAAAATTGGTTCTCAAAATGTAAGTGATCAAGATAGTGGCGCTTATACTGGAGAAATTAGCCCAGTAGCACTTAAAGATTTAGGCGTAACTTATGCGATTATCGGACATTCTGAGCGTCGTGAATATTATGGCGAAACAGATGAGTTTATTAATAGTAAAACAAAAAAAGCTTTCGAACATGGTCTTACACCAATTCTTTGCTGTGGCGAAACGCTTGAAGAACGTGAAGGCGGAAAATTTGAGGAAGTTATTCGTACGCAATTAACAGCTGATCTTGCAGGTCTTACAGATGAGCAAGTAAAGAATTTAGTAATTGCATATGAACCGATTTGGGCAATTGGAACAGGAAAATCTGCTACAGAAAAAGATGCACAAGATTCATGTAAATTTGTTCGTGATGTTGTAGCAAGTCTTTATGATGAAACTGTTGCAGAATCTGTACGTGTACAATATGGCGGCAGTGTAAAACCTGAAAACATTAAAGAATATATGGCTCAACCTGATATTGACGGTGCGTTAGTAGGTGGAGCAAGTTTAGAACCAGCTTCTTTCCTTGCATTATTGGAGGCTGTTAAGTAATGAGTAAACAACCAGTAGCGTTAATTATCCTAGATGGATTTGGTTTGCGCGATGAAACATTTGGAAATGCTGTTGCACAAGCGAAGAAACCAAATTATGATAGATATTGGAATAAATATCCTCACGCACAATTAACTGCTAGCGGTGAAGCAGTAGGTCTACCTGAAGGACAAATGGGTAATTCTGAAGTTGGTCATTTGAATATCGGAGCAGGACGTATTGTTTATCAAAGCTTAACGCGTGTAAATAAGGCAATACGTGAAGGCGAATTCGAAAAAAATGATACATTCATCGATGCAATTAAATGTGCAAAAGAAAAAGATAAAGCATTACATATTTTCGGTCTACTGTCTGATGGAGGTATTCACAGCCATATTAACCACATGTTTGCTTTATTAAAATTAGCTGCTGAAGAAGGTATGAAAAAAGTATATTTACATGCTTTCCTTGATGGACGAGATGTTGGTCCGACTACAGCTAAAAAATATATCGATCAAACAGAAGCAAAGTTTAAAGAATATGGTGTCGGAGAATTTGCAACAATTTCTGGCCGTTATTATTCCATGGACCGTGACAAACGATGGGATCGTGTAGAAAAATGCTATTGTGCAATGGTATATGGAGAAGGACCAACTTATACAAGTCCGTATGAATTAATTGAAGACTCGTATGCGAATGGTATCCATGATGAATTCGTTTTACCTTCTGTTATGGTAAAAGAAGATGGTACTCCAGTTGCAACAATAAGTGATGATGATTCAATCATCTTCTACAACTTCCGACCTGACCGTGCAATTCAAATTTCAAATGTATTTACAAACGATGATTTCCGTGACTTTGATCGTGGAAGTAAGTTCCCGAAAAATGTTCATTTCGTTTGCTTAACACATTTTAGTGAAACAGTACAAGGATATGTTGCATTTAAACCAACTAATTTGGATAACACATTAGGTGAAGTTCTTGCTCAAAATAATTTAAATCAATTACGAATTGCTGAAACGGAAAAGTATCCACATGTTACATTTTTCTTTAGTGGAGGCCGTGAAGCACAATTCCCGGGTGAAGAACGTATTTTAATTAATTCGCCAAAAGTTGCAACTTACGATTTGCAACCTGAAATGAGCGCTTATGAAGTAAAAGATGCATTACTAAAAGAAATTGCTGCAGACAAGCATGATGTAATCATCTTAAACTTTGCAAATCCAGATATGGTAGGACATTCAGGAAAACTTGAGCCGACAATTAAAGCAATTGAAGCGGTTGATGAATGTTTAGGAGAAGTAGTTGATGCAATTCTTGCTAAAGGCGGAAAAGCAATCATTACTGCTGACCATGGAAATGCGGATGAAGAAATTACACCTGAGGGTGAACCTATGACAGCTCACACGACGAACCCTGTACCAGTAATTGTTACTGAAGAAGGTATTACGTTACGTGAAGATGGTATTTTAGGTGATTTAGCTCCAACTGTTCTTGATTTATTAAAAGTAGAACAACCAAAAGAAATGACTGGTAAATCACTTATTAAATAAGTGAACAGTTAATATAAAAAGTTATTAATTATGCGTATAACGCAACAAAAGGAGAGATTTTATTATGTCAATGATTATTGATGTTTATGCTCGCGAAGTATTAGATTCTCGTGGTAACCCTACTGTTGAAGTAGAAGTTTATACAGAAGATGGTGGCTTTGGCCGTGCACTAGTACCAAGTGGTGCTTCAACTGGTGAATATGAAGCTGTTGAATTACGTGATGGAGACAAATCTCGTTACCTTGGTAAAGGTGTTGAGAAAGCTGTTGCTAACGTTAATGACGTTTTAGCTGAAGAAATCGTTGGATTCGAAGTAACTGATCAAGTTTCAATCGACCGTCGTATGATTGAGTTAGATGGTACTGAAAACAAAGGTAAATTAGGTGCTAACGCAATCCTAGGTGTATCTATGGCAGTAGCTCGTGCAGCAGCTGATGAATTAGGTTTACCGTTATATCAATACCTTGGTGGATTTAATGCGAAACAATTACCAGTTCCAATGATGAACATCATCAACGGTGGTTCTCATGCTGATAATAATGTAGACTTCCAAGAATTCATGATCTTACCTGTAGGTGCTGATAGCTTTAAAGAAGCAATTCGTATGGGTACTGAAATTTTCCACAACCTTAAAGCTGTATTACATGACAAAGGTTTAAACACAGCTGTAGGTGACGAAGGTGGATTCGCTCCAAACCTTGGTTCAAACCGTGAAGCTTTAGAAGTAATCATGGAAGCAATTGATAAAGCTGGTTATAAAGCTGGAGAGCAAGTATTCTTAGGAATGGACGTTGCTTCTTCAGAATTCTACAACAAAGAAACTGGTAAATACGATCTTGCAGGCGAAGGACGCACTGGCGTATCTTCTGCTGAAATGGTTGATTTCTACGAGCAACTTTGCAATGATTTCCCAATCCTTTCAATTGAAGATGGTTTAGATGAAAATGACTGGGATGGTCACAAATTATTAACAGAACGTTTAGGTAGCCGAGTACAATTAGTAGGTGACGATTTATTCGTTACAAACACTAAAAAGTTAGCTGAAGGTATCGAAAAAGGTATCTCTAACTCAATCCTAATCAAAGTTAACCAAATCGGTACATTAACTGAAACTTTCGATGCAATCGAAATGGCTAAACGTGCAGGTTACACAGCAGTAGTTTCTCACCGTTCTGGTGAAACTGAAGATAGCACAATCGCTGATATCGCAGTTGCTACAAATGCTGGTCAAATTAAAACAGGTTCTGCTTCTCGTACAGACCGTATTGCTAAATACAACCAATTATTACGTATTCAAGACGAGTTAGGCGAAAGCGCAGTATACCAAGGATTAAAATCTTTCTACAACTTAAGAAAATAATTTAATCAAAACTAAGTGCATTAACAAAAAAACATATTCCATTATAGACACGTTAAAAAGAGAAGGATCGTCACCTTCTCTTTTTTTTGTGCTTAAAATGTTTTGGGTTAAATAATATTGTAATTAGCAATAATTGGGATTGATTATTAAAGAATCCTAATGTTAAAATAAGAATACACGAACATTAGTTCTTGTATGGTTAAAATGTAATTGAAATAAGAGAGGGGAAAAAATGTCTAAAACTACTCCAACAGCTTCAAATCCTTCAATGGCTTCTTTGTTAAAAAATCCTTTTATCCAGACGATTCTTTCAGCAGGTTTGTTTATTCAAGTTGGTATTTGGATTCGTAATTTTGCAATCTTATTATTTGTCGTGGAAAAGACGAATGGTGATGCAACAGCCGTATCATTGATTTCAGTTGCTGAATTTGCGCCAATTTTTATTTTTTCTTTTATCGGTGGAACTTTTGCCGATCGTTGGAAACCAAAGCGTACAATGATTTGGTGCGATCTTTTAAGTGCTGTATCTATATTTGTAATTCTGTTAGCACTATTATATGGAACTTGGAAGTTTATCTTTTTTGCTACATTAGTTTCAGCAATCTTGTCCCAGTTTTCTCAGCCTTCCAATATGAAATTATTTAAAGTTCATGTACCAGGTGAGCAAATGCAAGCAGGAATGTCTATATTTCAAACGATGATGGCAGTGTTTATGATTTTAGGTCCAGTATTAGGTACATTCGTATTTCAACAAGCTGGAATGCATGTTTCGATGGGAATCGTAGGTATTGCTTTTCTTATGTCAGCTTTAGTATTAACAAGATTACCTAAAGATGAAGAAGAAGAAAAGGCAGAAAATACAACATCGTTATTGGAAGAGATGAAGTTAGGATTCAAATACGTTTGGTCTCGAAAAATTCTCGTCTATTTAGGTGGAGTATTTGCAGCGGCAGGATTAGGTATAGGTCTTATTCATCCTCTAGCTATTTTTTTAGTAACTGAACGACTAGGATTAGATAAGGAATATTTACAATGGATATTCGCTGCAAACGGAGCGGCTATGATTATAGGTGGTGGCCTAATAATGGTCATATCGAATAAGTTGGCACCGCATGTATTATTATTAATCGGCATGGCGGTCAATGCGATTGGAATATTTGTAATAGGCTGGTCTGAGATATTCTGGTTAACGCTTGTTGCTGAATTCTTTATCGGACTATTTATGCCTGCATTGCACATTGGTATTAATACAATCATCTTAAAAAATACTGATGAAAAGTTTGTAGGCAGGGTAAACGGTATATTAACACCATTATTTATGGGAGCTATGGTCATTACAATGAGCTTGGCAGGGATTTTAAAGGAGCATTTTTCTTTAGTCTCTATTTATCAAGTTTCAGCATTATTATTCATTATTGGAATCATCATTATGGTACCAATGTTCAAGATTATGAAGAATGTCGTAGTTGAAGTGAAGTCATAAAATATGAAACCTGATTATTCATTTAGAGTAATCAGGTTTTTTATTGTGACTACTAATATATATTTAATAGTTTCATATTATCCAATAAAATACTTTTAATTATAATTTTTTTTCGATCTTCTAGCAAACCCAATTGCGATAATGAGTGCTCCAATTGAGTCTGCGATTATATCTGTCATCGTATCAAAATTACCTCCGCCTTGGGTATTAGTTCCAAAAAATTGGTCGCTACTAAATTCCCAAATTTCCCATAAGGCTCCACAAAATATTCCGAATGCAAATACAAATAGAAAAATGAATCCAGCGGACATTTCACTCCGAGACTGTTTGGTTGTCAATTTTCCCATTAAATCAATTGCTAAAAAGGCGACTAGCGTGCCACTTAGAAAATGTAAAAACGTATCCCACCAGCCTAAACTATAGAATCTTAGCATTGAACCAAGACATAGGGACCCAATTAAAAAAGCAAAATAAGAGAGAATAAACGGAAATGCAAATCGAATTTTAAAAAATTTATCTAATATGAGTGGCACGAGTGCACAAACGAAGCCACCTAGTGCGATTGGATACCGATAAGAATCGTCTTTCACGAAGAAAATGACGAACAAGACAAGCATTACAATTGCAAAGACAATGCTTAAAATTGTTTGAATGCCTCTTTTCATTTCGAATCCCCCATTCATTCTGTTTTTATCCCAATTCAAACATCGAAACAAAACATGTTTAATTAAAATCCAAAAAATTAGCTTAACTTTGACATAAAAAGTTCATCAAATTGATGAAAAATTGTTAAAAATTAGCCTGGAGAATAAGGAAATTTAAATTAGTATTGAATTATGGATATGAGTGGCAATTAGTAGGGAGGATAATTATGAACTTTTTCGCATACTTAAAAGATTATATTTGGTATACTATAAAAACATATTTACTTCCATTTATTATTGTTATACTTTCAATAGTAATTGTTTTTTGGAGATTATTAGGTGATGAATTTACATTTAAATACATACGATTAGAAATAATCTATTTCACTTGTTTTTTCTTATTAGTATCTTTTACAACATATGAGATGAAGGGGCATAAAAATGAATAATTGGGAAGGATTAATTTCGGCGAAGGATCGAACAAAAATCTATTTGCGAAAATATATTCCTGCTGAACCAATTGCTGTAATTCAAATTGTACATGGAATGGCAGAACATGGTGGGGCTTATGAGAAATTTATTGAATATTTAGTTCATAATCAGTTTGCAGTCTTTATTCATGATCAAAGAGGTCACGGGAAAACGGCATCTATTGAAGATGATTTAGGTTTTTTTGGTGAAGAAATTGGCTGGGATGAAGTTGCTAAAGATATCATTTTTATAAGTAAAATGATTAGAAAAGAAATAAAAGATATTCCTTTAATTCTATTTGGACATAGTATGGGATCTTATTTGAGCAGACGAGTAGTTCAATTAAATGGAGGACTATATGATGGGCTAATTATTTCTGGAACCGGGTATGATCCAGGAATACTAAGAAAATTAGGCGTCTTTATTTCAAGCGCTGAGGCATTTTTGATTGGTGCCAATAAGAGAAGTAAAATTTTAGACTTTTTAACTTTTGGAAACTTCAATAATCATTTTAAGTTTCCAAAAACAAAATATGATTGGTTAACAAGAGATGAAGCCGAGATTGATCGCTATATAAAAGATCCATTTTGTGGTTTTATTTGTTCTTCAAGTTATTATCGCGAATTGTTGAAAGGGATCGGAATTATACACCGTAAAGATGAATTAAAGAAGACACCAACTTCATTGCCAATTTATATTTTTTCTGGAGATAAAGATCCAGTTGGTCAAAATGGTGACGGTGTAAAGAAAGTTTATGGGCTATATAAAGATATTGGATGTACAAATGTGAAGTTGAAATTATATGAAGAAGGTCGTCATGAGATGCTTCATGAAACAAATAAAGATGAAGTTCATCAAGATGTAAAAACTTGGATAGAAGAAACGATCTTAAATCATTAAATAAGGTTGTACTCTCATATTGAAGTATAGTATTCTTCATAGTAAAATAGGAAGTAACAGTACTTTACTGTGGAGGTGAAGAAATGCATACGTTTTTATCTGTACTTTTAATTATTGTTTCAGTACTTATGATTGTTTTAGTTTTACTTCAATCTAGTAAAAGTAACGGCCTATCAGGAGCGATATCTGGTGGTGCTGAGCAACTGTTTGGCAAGCAAAAAGCTCGTGGTTTTGAACTAGTTTTACAAAGAATAACAGTTGTTGTAGCAGTTTTATTCTTCATTCTAACGATTGCTGTAACATATTTTAAACTGTAATAAACAAGCTACCTAAAAGGGTGGCTTTTTATTTTGCTAAAATCGTAATAAATAGAACCTCGGGAATACAAAGGTTCATATAAATTACTCTTAATGATTTGGCATAAAAAATACAGCCAGTTTTTTGGCTGTATTTTAGTATGTATGTAGACAAAATCTTAAATATTAACCTTTCATTGCAGCCCATTCTTCTTTACTTGGACCGTACATTCCAGGGATAGCTAGTCCAGCTTGACGCATTAGTACAGTCATTTGGCCACGGTGATGCGTTTGATGTGAAATGGCCATGCGAAGTAATGCATGGATCGGCATTTCAAGGAATCCAAAAGCGTTAATGATTTGATTTAAATCTTTTTCTTTCCATTCATTTTGAGCTGCTTCAATCATAGCTTTACTAGCTTCTGCGTATTTTTCAGTAATTTCCTTCGCAGTTGCAGGCATTTCTTCTTTGCTCATAGATGCTTCGAATTGTAATCCTGATTGTGAAATGATCGCTTTAATTGCTTTAGTTATATGCCAAGCTAATTCTCCTAGTGAGCTAAAATCTTCACCAATTGATTGATCAAGTGATTCATCTGTCATAGCATTTAGTAATTTGATTGTGTTTGCTTCTTCCATTTTCCATTCAGTAATAAATTCTTCAACATTATTAAACATAACGTATCCTCCTTTTGTTGGTTAAATGACCAACATTATTATTACCACACCTTTTATTAAATCATAACAAGTTAATTAAAAAAACTGTTTATTGGTAAATTATTGAATTGAAAGGTAAAATAAAAGAACAATTTCTTTACGTAAAATTAGTTAAATATTATTATTAATTATTTATATTGAAGATATCGATTATTAATTTAAATAAACAAAATCATCTATAGATAAAATAAAAGTAACGAAAGAAAAAAGGATAGAAAAGTTTTGGAGTGAGTATATATGAGAGTAACAATGCCGAAGCCATTTACGTTTGAAGGTGGAGATCGAGCAGTTTTATTATTACATGGATTTACAGGACATTCTGCGGATGTTCGAATGCTTGGCCGTTTTTTAGAAAAACAAGGTTATACTTGTCATGCACCGCACTATAAAGGACATGGTGTACCACCTGATGAGCTTGTTCATACTGGACCAGAGGACTGGTGGAAGGATGTAATGGAAGCTTATCAACTTCTAAAGGATAAAGGACATCAAAAAATTGCAGCGGTAGGTCTATCTTTAGGTGGAGTATTTGCACTTAAGCTAGGTTATACTGTTCCTTTGAATGGTATTGTCACAATGTGTTCGCCGATGTACATAAAAAGTGAAGAAATTATGTATGAAGGTGTTTTAGCTTACACAAGAGAGTTTAAAAAACGTGAAGGGAAATCTCCTGAACAAATTGAAGTAGAAATGGAAGAGTTTAAAAAAACTCCGATGAATACATTAAAAGCTCTTCAAGGTTTAATAAAAGAAGTGCGTGAAAATGTTGATACAGTATATGCACCAACGTTTGTCGTACAATCTACTGTAGACGAGATGATTAATACTGACAGCGCAAATATTATTTATAATGAAGTGCAATCTGATCAGAAAAAATTAAAGTGGTACGAAAATTCAACACATGTTATTACACTTGGACAGGAAAAAGACATGTTACATGAGGATGTGCTAGCATTTCTTAATGAATTGGAATGGTAGAATGAAATCTTTCTGGACAAACTTAAATTAAATACCCTTAACCAGTAAGAAAAAGGAGGGAAAAGTATGAATCAACAATGGAAAGAAAAATTATTGGAATTGATGAAAAGTGAAGATTATAAGCCTTTAAATATCCAAGGGATAGAAGAGGCCATGGAGTTGACTGATGCAAGTGACTTTCGAGAAGTAGTAAAAACGCTCGTTATTCTAGAAGATGAGGGTTATATTGTACGTTCTCGAAATAATAAATACAGTTTACCTGATCAATCTAATTTAGTTAGAGGTAAATTAACTGGCCATGCGAAAGGCTTTGCATTTGTCATTCCAGAAGAAGCAGGAGCAGAGGATGTATTTATCTCACCATCAGATATAAATGGTGCTTTACATGGAGACATCGTTTTAGCTCGTATTACAAAAGAAAAAAGTGATGCACGTAGAGAAGGTACAATTGTAAAAATTATTGAACGTGGTCAAACGAAAATGGTAGGTACATACCAGGCTCAAAAAAGTTTCGGCTTCGTTATTCCTGATGATAAACGATTCGGAAGTGATATTTTTATTACAAAGAGTAATTCTCAAGGTGCTGTAGAAGGTCACAAAGTTGTTGTAGAACTTACTCAGTTTCCTGAGAATGGGAAAAATGCAGAGGGTATTGTAGTCCAAGTACTAGGACATAAAAATGATCCTGGTGTTGATATTCTATCGGTTATTCATAAGTTTGATTTACCTCAAGAATTCCCTAAGGAAGTAATGGATCAAGCGAATGCTGTACCGGATGAGATTGATGAATCAGCTATTGGTACTCGTCGCGATCTTCGTGATGAACAAATTGTAACGATCGATGGAGCAGATGCAAAGGATTTAGATGATGCCGTTACAGTAACAGCGCTGGAAAATGGTCATTACAAGTTAGGGGTACATATTGCAGACGTCTCATACTATGTGACAGATAACTCACCGATTGATCAAGAAGCACATGATCGTGGAACAAGTATTTACTTAGTTGACCGAGTTATTCCAATGATCCCGCATCGTTTATCCAATGGTATTTGTTCATTAAATCCAAAAGTAAATCGATTTACACTTTCATGTGAAATGGAAATTGACCAAAAAGGTGAAGTAGTTAAGCATGAAATTTTTGAAAGTATTATAAAAACAACTGAACGAATGACCTATAGCGATGTAAATAAACTATTAGATGAGCAAGATGCCCAATTACGTGAACGTTACGAACCATTAGTCCCAATGTTTGAGGAAATGGCTAAGTTAGCGAAAATATTACGTAATAGACGTATGACTCGTGGGGCAATCGATTTTGATTTTAAAGAATCAAAAGTATTAGTTGATGAAGAAGGTCACCCAACTGATGTCGTTATTCGTGAGCGCTCAACTGCAGAAAAACTAATTGAAGAATTTATGCTTGTAGCGAATGAAACAGTAGCAGAGCATTTTCATTGGCTAAATGTACCATTCATGTATCGTGTTCATGAGGATCCAAAAGAAGAAAAATTACAACGATTCTTTGAATTTATTGCATCATTTGGTTATACAGTAAAAGGTGCTGGAAATGAAATTCACCCGAGAGCGTTGCAACAAGTTCTAGATATGGTTCATGGGCAACCAGAAGAGACGGTCATTTCAACAGTTATGCTTCGTTCAATGAAACAAGCGAAATACGAGGCGGATAATCTTGGTCATTTCGGATTAGCAGCGGAGTATTATACTCATTTCACATCACCGATTCGTCGATATCCAGATTTAATTGTTCATCGATTAATTCGTAAATATTTAATCGAAGGAAAAATGGATAATGAGACAAAACGTGAGTGGGATGATAAATTACCTGCAATCGCCGAACATGCATCCAATATGGAGCGTCGCTCAGTTGAAGCAGAAAGAGAAACTGATGATTTGAAAAAAGCAGAGTACATGCTTGATAAAATTGGGGAAGAGTATGAGGGTATTATTAGCTCAGTAACCAATTTCGGTATGTTCATTGAACTGCCAAATACAATTGAAGGATTAGTTCGAGTTGCTGATTTATCAGATGACTATTATAACTATGACGAGCGTACGTACGCGATGATTGGTGAAAGAACAGGAAAAATCTTCAGGATTGGTGATGAAGTATCTGTTCGAGTAGTAAATGTTAATAAAGAAGAACGAGCAATCGATTTTGAAATTGTTGGTATGAAATCGAACAAACCTCGTAGAAGCGGCGGTAGAGGACCGGTTAATCTTGGCGGTGGCTCAGGTAGCGGCAGAGGACGAGGTGGACGCGGAAGAGGTTCTTCATCAGATCGAAATGGAGACAGCTCTCGCAGTGGCCGTTCTCGCGGAAGACGTGGAGATAGTTCACGAGGAGATAGTTCACCTAGAAATGACGAGAGAGATAGCACACGTGGTGGTAAATCATCGAGAAATAAACGCGATGATCGTTTTAATCCAACGAAAAGTAAAAGTAAAAGCAAAAAGAACAAACCTTTTTATGAAAAAGTAGCAAAAGGTAATAAAAAGCGATAGTAATCATAAAGGCAGTGGACATCTTGTCCACTGCTTTATTGACTATTTTAGGTAATATTATGGTAAAATAAGTAAAGATAGAGAGGTGTTATTTATGCCAAAAGGTGAAGGGAAAGTAATTGCTCAAAATAAAAAAGCGTATCATGATTACTTTATCGAAGAAACATATGAAACAGGTATCGTTTTGCAAGGTACTGAAATAAAATCATTACGTGCTGGAAAAGCTAATCTAAAGGATTCCTTTGCTCGTGTTCAAGGCGGAGAAGTATGGCTTCATAATATGCATATTAGTCCATATGAACAAGGAAATCGCTATAATCACGAACCATTACGTACTAGAAAATTACTACTACATAATAGAGAAATCGTGAAGTTAATCGGTTATACAAAGGAAACAGGTTATACGTTAGTACCTTTAAAAATCTATTTAAAAAATGGCTATGCTAAGCTATTACTTGGATTAGGTAAAGGTAAGAAACAATATGATAAACGTGATGATTTAAAGAAAAAAGAAGCAAAACGTGAAGTGGAACGTGCATTCCGAGATCGACAAAGAACCTAACTGGATAAATGTTGAAGCGCTGGAATTCTGTTTTTCTTTTAGAAACAATTGTTAATTGCAACTTGTGATGGATATGCTATAATAAGTTTGTAAGTTAATCAGCAACACAAATTGCACGATGTGCAGTTTTTATAAATTATGAAGCCTTTGCTTTATGCTTCGTAAGTCACTCATAGCGAACAGATCTGAATAAGTTCTGGGAGCATTTTATATGGGGACGTTACGGATTCGACAGGGGTAGTTCGAGCTTAAGTTGCGAGTCGAGGGGTCGGCCTCGTTAAAACGCAAAAGCCAATAACTGGCAAAAACAACAATTTCTCTTTAGCTGCTTAATTGCACTAAAGGCTCCTCCTATGTATCGCCCATGTGCATAGCTTAGAGGGGTTCACTCATTAGTGGGCTACGCCGGACCTCGCCGTCTGAGGGGAAAGGAAGAGATTAATCAGACTAGCTATCAGGAAGCCTGTCATTGGGCCAAATGGTATGCGAAATTCTAATACAGTGACTACGCTCGTAGAAGCTTAAGTGCCGATATTCTTGGACGTGGGTTCGACTCCCACCGTCTCCACCAATACATACTGTTTGGTGGTTTTTTTATGCTTAAAATTATAAATTCTAAACCTCTTAAAACATTTATATATCAGTGTTTTAAGAGGTTTTTAGGAGTAACTGCAGTTAAATATGGTTCATTTTTAGTACGTTCATCTATAGATAAAAAATATCCTATTTTAAATTTTAATTAGAACAATCAAATAGTAAGCTATGGTGATCTATCAATCGCGAATTTATAAGATTGTTTCGGATAAGTCAAGCTAGAGAAATGAATAGAATTTTTGGGAGTTAGACATAAAAGGTTTCTTTTTCATTGATTATCCGTATAAATATAATGTTAAAATTATTTTGCTGGTAAGAATCTCTAAATACTCCCTACTTAAAAAATGACTAAATTTTTCAAAATTCAATCTTTCCCTTAGAATAAAAAGACAAGAATACTATTTCGTAATTGTCCTTTTTTCTATTACAAAATCCGCTCTTACAAATACGTTGGATCGAAGAAAATCTATAGCGACTGGACAAGTGTTATGGCGATTAAAATGTAATTAAGTTAATCAGCAGTACAGTATTTACAATTTTGGATACGGTTTTAAAGATATTGAGAATGTTTAATACCCTTCTCTCAAAACGATTAGGTCAACTTTTTTCAAAAAAACTTTCCCTTAAAAATAATAAAAGACAAGAATACAAAATAAGTAATCTTGTCCTTTTTTTTCATTTAAAGTTCATTTTCGCAACTCCTGGAAAAAATCATAAGCTGGTCCTCAGTGTGAGGACCAGCATTTATCTGTAAATAGTAGTCTATTAAATTATATATATAAGTTCTTATGCATTTACGATTAACTGCGCAATTTCCATTGCCTGTTCATTTAAATTCATCTTTTTATAATAATTAAATAATTCCTTCTTAGAACGCTCCACTAAAAAAGTAAAACCATTTTTAATAAACATTGGTAACGCTTTATTATTTAAATAATTATAGTACTCTTTTTCTTTAGATTTTAATAAATAAAGTAAAAGTTTGAATAAATGGATATATAAAATATAATTATTCTTTTTCGCTATGAACAATCCAGTTTCAGCATCATTTATTAATTCGTCTAGGTTAGAATAACCGTCTTCAAAAGAGCTTCGGACATAACCCTCTAATGATAATAAATAGGATAAAGCTTCTGAATCTTTTAGTAACATAGAGTCTTTATAATACTTTCTTGCTTCCTTATAATTTTTACCTCTGTAAAACTCATAAGCTAAATTATGCAAGACTTTTGCTTTTCGATCAGGTGCGTTACATAGTTCGCAGCTTCTAATCAAATTTTTAAAACGACTGATAATCTCTTCATCTAAAGTGTCACCTTGAATTTGAATAATCATTAACATTTCTGCATCAATAACTCTAAGATAGTTATTGATCTGTTTAAAAAATTGATGAGATTTTTCAGCATAATAATAGGCTAACACAGGAGCGTTTAATGTATGGTAAGCGGATGCTAAATGGTAATAAAATTCAGGGTTTTTATATACTGTATTATCGATGGACTTTAAAATTTGGATTACTTTACCATATTCTTGTTTCGCCAATGAATAGATTCCTAAAATATGCTTCAATAAGTTTCTTTCATAAGGAGCTAATTTGTCTTCTTTTTTTTGTAGCTTTTTTATGATTTTAAATGCTTCATTGCATTTACTATGTGCAAGAAAATATTTCGCTCTTAGTAACTGATACATATCATTATATTCCGAGATTTGAATTAATTCTTCCATTTCAAATTCATAGTAAATTTGATCCATCTCTTCAAATAATTGCATAATAATTACATCATGCCAGTGAAGTAATCGTTGTTTTATATTCATAAAATTAGCTACTTCTAATTCCATATCAATTCCAAGTCTTTTGGATAATAAATTTATAATTTCAGGTGCGTACTTTGTCTGTGCACATTCTATTTTACTAATATGGGTAACGGAGCAAATGTTTTTTCCTAATTGTTCTTGTGTTAGTTTGTACTTTTCTCGATAAAATTTAATGATTTTTCCTTCATACATAACTAAGTCCTCCTCCCATTCCAGGATGTTAAAAATAGTGCCTAATACTAAAATTCTACATTTAACAACAAAAATAGTATATTTAGAATAGCCGTATAGTATGTGAAGTAATACTTAAAGATATGTTAAGGAAAAATAAAATTACGATAAATTTAAGAGAAAATGAAGAGTGAAATAGGGCTGATTACACAATATTTATCTATTCTTTAATTAATTACATTTATTAGGAAGACCATGTGTGAAAAATTGTATTATTTCAAAAGGTTTCTATAATAGTAGGAAATTTGTCGATTTTCGAGTTAAAGGTAGGAGGAGGATGGTCCATACAAAAAAACTGTAAGCAAATTGGCTTACAGTTTTTTATTCGACCTTATTACCAATTCTAAAAAGCAAAGATAATTGCTTAGCTAAATATTGAGGAGTATAAGGCATGTCATTTCTTAACCAAGATACAATTGTACCAATCAGTGCTGATGACCCGTACCAAATAATAATATCCTTTTGAATATCCGTCTTAATGTGTAAAGAATCAATTTCTCTTCTTTTTGTGATTGTTTCAGTAATGATTTTTAATAATTGCTCTGTGAAGATTGGCGTTTTAGTAGAAGCAAGAACTACTTTATAAAACTTTGCATTCTCCGCTATATGTTCAAGTAGATTTAGAAGTCGCACTGAGTCAGTTTCTTCTATAGACTTAAAGGTCGTTGAACCCCTCATGATTTGTCCAAGCTTCTCTCCCATTTCCAAAGCCATTTTCTCCATCATATCTTGTATGTCGCGATAATGTAGATAAAATGTAACTCGGTTAACTGTTGCGCGTTCGGCTATACTGTTAACCGTAATTTTGTTTATGTCCATCTCCTGAAGCAAATCGATAAAAGCGTCTTTAATTAATTGGCGCGTACGAATGACCCTAGGATCTACTTTTGTTTTATCCTTCAAATCAAATCACCTTTTCCATGAAATTTACATTTTTTTCAGATGTGTTTATTATTTTTAGTTTTAACTACAGAACTAAAAAGAGTGATAACTACAATACATTTCTTCTAATATTGTCGGTTGTAAGAACGGTCTATCTAATTATAATGTAATTTATATCATGTTAATTATTAAACACTTTGTAAATTATGTCCATGATAAAGAGAGAAAGGAATGATGGGGGATTGAATAAAACTTCTGGAATTGACTCAAATTCGATAAAAAAGGGACCTGTTATGTTTATTTTGATTTTAGGTGCCTTTCTGGCAACATTAAATCAAACGCTTATGAGTGTTGCTATACCTGAGCTGATGGTTGATTTTCATATCAAGGCAGCTACAGCACAATGGTTAACAACAGGCTACATGCTAGTAAACGGTGTATTAATTCCGATTACAGCTTATTTAATGCTACGTTTCACCACACGTGAACTATTTCAAGCTTCAATGATTATCTTTTTGGCAGGAACAATTGTATCGGCAATTGCGACCGATTTTCCTGTTCTGTTAACAGGCCGCTTGATTCAGGCTGCAGGGGCAGGAATTATTATGCCACTATTAACGAACGTTATTTTGACACTTTTTCCGCCAGAAAAGCGCGGAGGAGCGATGGGGATGGTTGGACTAGCGATTATCTTTGCTCCAGCAATTGGTCCTACACTTGCAGGTTATATAATGGAGAATTACAAATGGGAAACGATGTTTTACGGAATGATTCCATTTGCTATTCTTGTAATCGTACTTGGCTTCATTTATCTACGAAATGTTTCAGATCGTATTAAAACAAAATTTGATCTTCTTAGCGTTACATTGTCTACAGTCGGTTTTGGTGCAATGCTTTATGGTTTCAGCCGAGCTGGAAGTTTAGGTTGGTCGAATTCAGAAGTAATTAGTACGATTGTTGTCGGGGTATTGGCCCTTGTACTCTTCGCATGGAGACAAATGGTTTCACAAAATCCTTTACTTGATCTGCGTGCATTCAAGTTTAGTATGTTCTCATTAACGACAGTTATTAATATCGCAGTAACAATGGTCATGTATGCAGATATGATGCTACTTCCACTTTACTTACAAAATATCCGTGGCTATACACCTGTTGAGTCAGGCCTTCTATTACTTCCTGGGGCATTGGTAATGGGCTTCCTAATGCCGGTTACAGGTAGGTTATTCGACCGCGTTGGTGCAAAATGGCTAGCTATCTTCGGAATGATTATTACAATTGCAACAACACTTGGCTTCACAAACTTGACGGACTCGACGAGTTACACATATCTGGTACTTATGTCCACTGGTCGTCGAATCGGTATGGCATTAATGATGATGCCAATACAGACAGCTGGATTAAATCAACTTCCAAAACAATTAAATGCACACGGTACGGCAATTACGAATACAATTCGACAAGTTGCTGGAGCAGTTGGTACATCACTTCTAGTTACAGTTATGACAAATCGTACAAAAACACATATACAGGAATTAATTCCTACAGCGGCTACTAAAGGATTAACACAGGCCCAGTTAATAAAAGAAGCTTCTATTAATGGAATTAACGACGCTTATCTAGTGATTGTTGGAATAGGAATCATTGGATTACTACTTTCTTTCTTTATCAAGAAAGTCAAACAAGCGGCTTCTGAAGAGGCAACAGTTAAGTTAAAAGAGGTAACAGTTAAAGCATAATAATCATAATTAATTGGAGGAATATAGATGAGACTTCAAGACAAAGTAGCTGTAGTAACTGGAGCTGGATCAGGAATGGGAAAAGCAATTGCTGTCCTTTATGCAAAAGAAGGCGCAAAAGTGGTAGTATCTGATATTAATGTAGATGCTGCAAATGTTACCGTTGAAGAAATAAAATCAAACGGTGGAGATGCTATAGCTGTTATGGCTAATGTTGCTCTCGAAAATGATATTCAAAACGTAATTGATTCTGCCGTTCATACTTTTGATACAGTAGATATTCTAGTTAATAATGCAGGAATTATGGATAACTTCGAACCTGCTGGTGATATTGAAGATGATAAGTGGGAAAGAGTTTTTGCTGTCAATACAACAAGTGTAATGCGTTCAACAAGAAAAGTCTTACCGATCTTTTTAGAAAAAGAGCAGGGAGTTATTATTAATGTAGCTTCTGCAGGTGGACTTCAAGGGGCTAGAGCAGGAGCGGCTTACACAGCCTCTAAGCATGCAGTTGTTGGATTTACGAAGAATACTGGATTCATGTACGCAACAAATGGAATCCGATGCAATGCAATCGCTCCAGGTGGAGTTGAAACAAATATCGGTTCATCTATAACAAATATCAATCACTTTGGTATGGGACGAATTCAAGCAGGATTAGGAGTTAATCCACGAGTAGGTAAACCAGAAGAAATTGCAGAAATAGCATTATTCCTTGCTTCAGATGAATCAAGCTTTGTAAATGGTACTGTAATTACTGGTGATGCAGGTTGGACTGCTTATTAAGGTAGGGAATTTTATATTGAAAAGGGAAGACCGTCTGAAATTTTTCGGACGGTTTTTTTATTTTTTTTGAAATATTTTTTAGAATTTGATCAGGGAGAGAGTTAGCAGTGCGGGGCATACCTCTTCAATGTGACAGAATTATGAAAAATATGGAATATACATAAAGTTTTCAGATTATTTAGGGTGATTGCCAAGTTTAAAATGATACATTAAAAATATATTAATATTTTATTAGTTTTGGATTTTTTAATTGAAACAAATACTAGATTAATATACAAAAAAAAAGGAGCGTTAGTATGAAGAAGAAAATTGTTTTTGTAATTTGTTTGGCTCTTCCCATTTTCGCAAAATCTGTAGAATCAGCTTCAGCGACACAGAAGTATGATGGGAAACTAACTAGATATTTAGAATCCAAAAGTCTTTTATGAAAAAGCTAAATAATCTATTTACATTTCTACTATCTATATTTTTTGTATTTATTGTAATGAGAGCATTTCTTGGAGAATTTCTTTCAAGGCTTATTCCATATGCAAATGCCTTTTTTGATATAGTCTATTTTTATGTTTAGTATTAATTGTTAATAAAATCATAAATATGGTTTTGTACTATAAAAAAAATAGGAAATTCTATATTAGTAAATTTGGTTTCGGAGCATTTACACTTACTTATATAGTATTTTTGGTTTCTGTTCTTTTTTCAAGAAACTCACTGGGAAATCATTATAGAAACAATTATATACCGTTTAAAACGATTTTAGGATATATAGACAGTAAAGTTGACTTTATTTATATCTTTTCAAATATTGTGGGGAATATTGTAATTTTTATTCCTCTAGGATGTATAGTTTATTATTACTTTTATAGAACGATGAAAGTTTCTATTTGTATTTTAGTTTCAATATTATTAGTAATACATATAGAATTTATACAAAAAAATATGTTGTAGGAAGTTTCGATATTGATGATATACTATTAAACTCACTTGGGATTTATTTAGGTATAAAAATATTAGTAGGAGAAGGTAACAAAATATCTAAAAACCTTCTTGAAAAATCAGATCAGGACAGTATATAAAATTATGTGTTGATGAGCTAACTCCACCAATAATTAGTTGGTGGCTTTTTTTTTTTTTTTTGGAAGAGTTATAAAAAAATAACCCCTCATCTTAAAAAATGAAGGGTAGTTACTCAGAATATATTATCCAACGTGATTCTTAACGTCCTTCTCATCAACCCAAGCCTCTAACTGATCACGACCAGGTAAGTTATCGATTTTATTAGCAGAGAATACTGGATCCAAACCTTGTTTCTTTTGAGAAACATAATCTTTTAATAAAGCTTTTACAACTTTAGCTAAACGCGTAATTGCGTAAAGATTAACTAATACCATTAATCCCATGAAAATATCTGCTAAAGACCAAATTAAATCAGCACTATATAATGCTCCGAATAATACCATTCCAATTACAGCAAAACGGTATAGGTAAATTGATTTTTTCGAATGCTTCATGAAGCTAATATTTGATTCACCGTAGTAATAGTTACCCATAATTGTACTTAATGCAAATAAGAATACTGAAATTGAAACGAATGTTGCAGCAAAATCACCTAGACTTACACGTAAAGATTCCTGTGTTAAAGGAATACCTGATAGTTCAGATGTTTTATAAACGCCTGAAACTAATACGATCATAGCTGTAGATGAACAGATGATAAATGTATCGACAATTACACCTAATGCTTGAATTAAACCTTGTTTTATAGGGTGAGTAACGTCAGCTGTTGCAGCTGCGTTTGGAGCTGAACCCATACCAGCTTCGTTTGAGAATAATCCACGACGAATTCCATGAAGAACTGCAGCACCCATGACACCGCCAAACATTTGTTTAAACGAAAAAATTCCTTCAGAGAAAATTGCACCAAATACATCTGGTAAAATATCGAAATTTGAAAACATTACCCATAAAGCTAGAATAATGTATACACCAGCCTTGATCGGCACTAAAACAGTTGAGAATTTTGCAACGGAATGTACGCCACCAAAAATAATTAATGCCGTAATAATAGCAAGTACAATCGCAGTTGTTTTTGTATTTACGCCAAATTCATTATTAATAGAAGCAGCAATCGTGTTTGCTTGTACTGCGTTAAAAATAAGACCAAAAGATAAAGTAATTAAAATACTAAAAATAACACCAAGTTTTCGATTACCTAAGGCTTTTTCCATATAATAAGCAGGTCCACCACGCCATGAAGAACCATCTTTCACTTTATAAAGCTGAGCCAAAGTACTTTCTACAAATGCTGAAGCTGAACCAATTAATGCCATTAACCACATCCAAAAAACTGCACCTGGTCCACCTAATGCCACTGCTGTTGCAACACCGGCAATATTCCCGGTACCAATACGAGCAGCCATTCCGATCATAAATGCTTGTAATGAAGAAACAGTCTTTTTGTCTTTGTCTTTGTCTTTGTTTCGTCCATCAACTAATAATCGAACCATTTCAGGGAAGAATTTAAACTGAATAAATCCTAAATAAACCGTTAAAAATAGGCCAATTGCAACTAATAAAATAACAATTAATTTAGCCCATAAATAGTCGTTGAGTACTGTAACCAATTCTGTCATGAATCCCTCTCCTTTGTAAGAATATTCGCAAAATTATCCGATAATTTTGACTTCAAAGTGTAATAATAAATTATTCTGCTGACAAAGGCAACACTTTTTTAATTATTGTTGATTAAAAAAAGTTAATATTAAAAAAAGATTAAAAAAGTAAGTGTTCACTTACTTTTTGTTGACGAAATTCAATTTGATTCATATACTAGAAAAGTAAATAAACACTTACTTTTTTGTAGCATGCTAAAATTAAGATTTTGTTTCCTTTTTAAAAATGGTTTTTAAGGAGGTAAAAAGTGAATAAGGGAGAAAGAACAAAGCATCACATCCTAGAGAAGTCGATCCAACTATTTGCGAAAAATGGTTATGATGGCACGACAATTAATCAAATTGCAAAGGAAAGTAAAATTTCCGAAGCGACGATTTATAAGTATTTTAAAAGTAAGCTTGATGTATTGATTACCTGTGTAAAACCAGATATTCAGGACGTTTGGATGGAAGAGGATTTTAGTAAATTTTCAATTGAAGAATTGCTTAGGTTATATGTTGAGAAAAGGATTAAATGGGTAGAAAAGAATCGAAATCAAATTGAGATCTTGATCAGTGAAACTTTACGACACCCTGAGTTATCAGAAATTTTCTTTCAACAGATCTATCGGAAAACACCAATCGAAGAAGAAATAGAATCAAGAATGCTTGCAAAAGAAACAAATTTCCATTTAGAAATTCCTATACTAAGTTTAAGTATGATTACGACGATTATCTCGATTCTTAATCTACAAAAGAGTGTTCTGGATAAAGATCCAATGCATATTACAGATGACGCTATAAATAAAATGGTGCAATTAATTTTATTTGGATTAATAGGAAATAAAAGTCCTGAATAAATATGAAAATGAGTTTAACGGGAGAATGGTTTAGTATTACCTTTTTATTTTTAAAAGAGAATATTAAACTATTTAAATGTAATAAATTGACCGAAATACATATTTGGTCAATTGGTCTAACAAGGGGAGTGAGAATGTGTTTAAACAAGAATGGAAAAATATTCTAAAGAAACCAATGACGATTGCAACAATCATTGCGATTGGTCTTGTACCAATGCTTTACTCATTAATTTTCTTATCAGCTTACTGGAATCCTTATAATAAAACAGAAAAACTATCTGTTGCAATTGTTAACAATGATAAGGGTACTGAATTTAATGATAAAAAGCTTAATGTTGGGAAAGATTTTGTAGAAGGTTTGAAAGATAATAAGTCATTCAAATGGAAAGTTACAAATAAAAAACAGGCAATGGAAGGATTAAACGATGAAAAATATTATTTAGTCATCGAATTACCTTCTAACTTCTCCAAAAATGCAGCTACGTTATTAGACGAAAAACCGCAGAAAATGAAATTAAATTATTACACAAATGCGGGTAAAAACTATGTAGGCGCACAAATTGGTACAAATGCAATGAAAGAAGTAAATGCTACTATCTCAAAAGAAATTACAGAACAATATGCTAAAACAGTTTTTGATAATTTCAAGGATATTGGAAAAGGCATGACAAAAGCATCTGATGGTGCAGGTAAAATCAATGATGGTGCTGCAAAAATTACAGATGGAACAGATGTATTAAATAAAAATTTAAAAAAATTAAATGACAGCATGATCACATTTGAAAATGGTAGTACAAAACTGAAAAGTGGAGCGACACAATTATCAGATGGTATTAAACAATCAAATGATGGTGCTAATAAATTAAATACTGGTTTAAATACTCTTCTAGAAGGTACGGGTACGTTAAAAGCTGGTTCTGGTGATTTAAATAATGGACTTTCGCAACTTGCTGAAGGCGGTAGTAAAATTGAAACTGGGTCTTCTAAGCTAGAAACAGGAAGTAACCAATTAAATGCTGGACTAAAACAATCTTATGCTGGCGCAACCCAACTGCAAAAAAATGAAGCAGGATTTAATCAGAAACTTGGTGCTACTAATGATGCTCTTAAATCAATCGTTAATGGATTGCAAGATGGTTCATTAAGTAAAGAAGATTTACAGAAATTAAAAGCAATCTCAAACAGTTTAGATCAACTATCAAAAGGAAGTAATCAAATTAAAAATGGTGTTGATCAAATTGCTGCAGCACAAGGTCAATTATATGAAGGTTCAAATAATCTACTTGCTGGACAAAAAGAATTAAATACAAATTTAAGTTTATTTAATAGTAAATTGAAAGAAGCGTCTAATGGAGCAAATCAATTAGCTCAAGGAAGTAATGATTTATACAATGGTACTAAGGCATTAAGTGAAGGAAGTTCGTTACTTTCAATTGGCCTAGGTAAATTAAATACAGGTGGGGATCAATTAGTCCAAGGGATCAATCAGTTAAATGATGGTTCTAAACAACTATCTGATGGAACGAATAAGTTATATAGTGGGTCTGGAGACTTATTAAAAGGAGCAACTGATTTAACAAAAGGAACAACTGAACTTCATAAATCCCTGAAAGATGGTGGAGATGAAGTAAACAAAGTTCAAACAAGTGATGAAACTGATAAATTCTTTGCAGAACCAACAAAGCTAGTTTCTCATAAAATAAATAATGTAAAAGAATATGGTGTAGGTTTAACACCGTATATATTATCTATAGGACTATTTGCTGGTGGATTAATGTTCACTTCAGTATATCCAATGAGAAAGAACTCTATTGCTCCGACTACTGGTTTAGCTTGGTTCTTTAGTAAATATAGCGTTCTTATTTTCGTGGGGATCATGCAATCAATCGTAGCAGATATGGTTTTAATTTATGGTATGGGTCTTGATGTGAAAAACGTGTGGTTATTCGTAGTGTTTACAATTATCACGAGCTTGACCTTCTATTCATTAATACAATTCTTAACTGTTACATTAGGAAATATAGGGCAATATTTAGTGTTTGTTATGATGTTATTACAAATTGGTGGAACTTCAGGTACATTCCCAATTTCATTAACACCAACATTTTTCCAAACGATTCATCCATATTTACCTATGACTTATGCTATAAAAGGATTCAGAGAATTAATCTCTAGTTCTGTTAGCAAAGGGTTTGTATGGGATCAAGTCTACTATTTATGTGGATTTGCAGCGTTATTTATTATCCTAACAAATGTAACTTTTGCAGTTCGTGTTAAATTATCTAAGAAAAATCAATTAAGTGAAATCGAGGCTTAATACGATAAAATAATAAAAAGGATTGAAGTCTAATTAAAAAAGATTTCAATCCTTTTTTACTATTAGTGAAATAAAAATCATTTGTAAATCCTCCAATTAAAATTATTGTGTTGTGCTCCTGTCGAGAAGAACAATTTAAGTCTAACAATTATCTATACAAAGAATTGTTTCATTATTGAATTGAGTAATTTCTTAGATAATACAATGGGTATTGGTAGTTGTTTTTACTACCTTTTCGAGAAAACGAATAGATAAATTTGGAAGCATTACGAAAAAAAATTTGATTTTTTACTTTAACAATATAATCTTCATAATTAAAATAGGTAATTAACTTAAGTTTGCAGACATGATGTACTCCGATAATCAGAACATTAGTATCCGATCTAATACAAAAAAAGAGCCCTCCTTTCCGATTAAGTGAAAGAACGGCTCTTTTTCGTGTGAACTGGTAAATTTAGTTTTTATTTCATACTAATAATTCATATGTGTATAGAATTAAATAGTAAATAGACTCAGTAATTAAAGAAAGAGTAGCTCGAAACTGTCAGATGTATATCGAGTTTATATCTATCTAAATGGTGAATTAGTTCGTTACCGAAATGTAATTGACGGTGCATTTTATGGACACGTTTCAAATAGTCTAAAAGCTGAGATGTTGTACGTTTAGTACCAACAGATGCTAGAGGTGTTCAGGGAAAAGCAATAGAAGTAATTGTACAAGAAAATAATTGGTTAGCTGCTCCAACTTTGAATAAATACCATGAAGGAGATGCGACTTTATCAGGTAAAGTTGCAGAAGGTACTTCTTATGTAAATGTTTATGTAAATGATACCTTAATTCGTAAGCGTAACGTAGAAGCAAATGGAGTTGACCTTATTTCTTATTTAGGTGACGCAGGTGCTAAAGTTGGGGATACCATCAAGGTTGTTCATTTTAATTACAAAAACGAAGTAGGTAAAGCAGCTATTCTTACTGCAGTAGCTTCTTCAGTTGAAACAATAGATTATTTAGCGGGGGATACAACACTCTATGGTAAAACTACAGCGACTTCAGATAAGGTTGATCTCTATGTGAACGGTGAGTTCCTCCGTATACGAGTTGTTGATAAAACAACAGGAGAATTCTTCGCAAGTATGTTGAAAGATGGTATTTTACCTAAAGTAGGTGATGAAATTAAGATTGTATCTCGAACTGATAAGGGATTTATTCTATCTGCCTACATCACAAGAAGCGCCTACAGTTAATGAATTCATAGGATTGCTTCAATAATGTTTTTTTCATTTAATCAGCTCAGTAATAAGGAATAAAAATGAGGCGACTATTTTATCATAAAAAAGTAACTTAAACAGTAAATGTGAATTATGTCACAAAATAGACAATTTATAGACACGATTTAGACAAATAAGATTAAGTCAAAACCCCTTTGGAAAAGTAAACTAGAAGTAACAAGAGATACCATTGAATGGTTCTCTAAAATTTACTTAATGAATTATTTGTGAAAAAATGTTCAAAGTATGCTCGAGCTTATTGAAAATTTTTTTGAAATGATTTTTATCCTAAGGGGGATGTACTGTGAGTGTGTTAGAGCTTGCAAGAATACAATTTGGTTCCACTACAATTTTCCATTTTTTATTTGTACCACTTTCAATAGGTTTAGTATTTATGGTAGCAATCATGGAAACATTGTATGTTTTTCGAAATAAAGAAGAATATAAAAAGTTAACAAAATTTTTTGGGCACTTATTTTTAATTAATTTCGCAGTTGGTGTTGTGACAGGTATTATTCAAGAGTTTCAATTCGGTATGAACTGGTCTGAATATTCCCGTTTTGTTGGGGATGTTTTTGGAGCACCACTGGCAATTGAGGCACTTTTAGCATTTTTTATGGAGTCTACATTTTTAGGAATTTGGATATTTGGTTGGGAAAAACTTAATAAAAAAATTCATTTAATGTGTATTTGGTTAGTTGCTTTCGGAACGTTAATGTCTGCGTTTTGGATTTTAGCAGCCAATTCTTTCATGCAGGAGCCAGTAGGCTTTGCGATTAAAAATGGTCGTGCAGAAATGACCGACTTCTTAGCAATCATTACAAATCCACAACTTAAAGTTGAGTTTCCTCACACAATTGCTGGAGCATTAGCAACTGGAGCGTTATTTGTTGCGGGTGTAAGTGCGTATAAAATCTTAAAAAAACAGGAAACAGAATTATTTAAAAAAGCATTTAATCTTGCAATGGTGTTCGCGCTAATTGCAGGAATTGGTGTTGCATTTAGCGGACATTCTCAAGCGAAGCATTTAATGAAAACACAGCCGATGAAAATGGCTGCAAGTGAAGGGCTATGGGATGATAGCGGAGACCCTGCAAGCTGGATGGTCTTTGGTCTGATTGATTCGAAAAAGAAAGAAAATAAATATGAGGTAGAGGTACCATATTTATTAAGTTATCTAGCTTATGAGAAGTTTGAAGGTAAAGTACCTGGTATGAATACTTTACAAAAACAATATGAAAAAATATATGGTCCTGGAAATTATATTCCACCAGTTAATACAACTTTCTGGAGCTTTAGAATTATGGCCGGAGCAGGAATGGTCATGATCTTAATGTCGATGCTAGGTTTATATTTTAGCTATCGTAAAAAATTAGAGTCAAAAAATCTATTCTTAAAGGCATCAATTTTACTAATTTCTTTACCGTTTATTGCAAATACAGCTGGATGGGTCATGACAGAAATAGGTCGCCAACCATGGACAGTATTCGGTTTAATGACTACTGCTGAATCTGTATCACCAAATGTTTCAAAAGGATCACTGATTTTTTCAATCACAACATTTACAACAATGTACGCAATATTAGCAATTGTTTTAGTTTACTTGTTTGTGAAAGAAATTAAAAAAGGAACACATCATGTTGAAACAGAAAAAGTTCCTACGGTCGATCCGTTTGAAAGGGAGGCTACAATCGTATGATTGCGTTAAATGAATTATGGTTTTTACTTGTAGCAGTTTTATTTATAGGATTCTTCTTCTTAGAAGGCTTCGATTTTGGTGTAGGTATATCTACAAAGCTACTAGCCAAAAATGATACTGAAAGAAGAATCTTAATAAACACAATTGGACCGTTTTGGGATGCAAATGAAGTGTGGTTATTAACTGCAGGTGGAGCAATTTTTGCAGCATTCCCAAATTGGTATGCAACGATGTTTAGTGGATACTATATTCCGTTTGTATTTGTATTAATAGCATTAATAGGACGTGGTGTTGCTTTTGAATTTAGGGGCAAAGTTGAAAGTTCTAAATGGGCAAAGGCTTGGGATTGGGTAATTTTCTTCGGTAGTTTATTACCACCATTTTTATTCGGTGTATTATTCTCAAGTGTTCTAAGAGGAATGCCAATCGATCAAAATATGAATATATCTGCTGGTTTTACAGATTACGTAAATTTATTCACAGTAGTTGGCGGGATAACGGTGACATTACTATGCCTCTTACACGGGTTAATGTTTTTAACATTAAAAACGGTTGGAGAATTAAGAAACCGTGCACGTTCTCTAGCGCGTATGGTAATCATGCCAGTATTCCTATTCTTAGTTGCATTCACTGGTATGGCATATTTTGAAACGGATATGTTTAAAGTAAAAGCATATGTAACAGTTCCACTTATTTTATTAATCGTAGTATCTTATATTCTTGCTACAATATTCATCTTTAAAAAACGAGATGGCTGGTCATTCGCAATGTCAGGACTTGGAATTATCCTAACAGTAGGAACACTATTTACTTCTCTGTTCCCAAGAGTCATGATTAGCTCGATCAAAACTACGTATGACTTAACTGTTTATAATGCTTCATCTGGTCCTTATTCATTAAAAGTAATGACAATAGTTGCATGTACACTATTACCATTCGTACTAGGTTACCAAATTTGGAGTTATTATGTATTTAGAAAAAGAGTGGATGAGAAGGATTTGACTTATTAATGGGAAAAGATCTTATTAAATATAAAGGGATTAATCGATTATTAATAATCCTATCTTTTTTAACAATTATACAAGTAACGGCAATTATTATTCAGGCATATATGCTTTCACAAGCTATTGTCAGATTGTTCAATGGAAAAAATAGTAGCGATATTTTATACGCTACTATTTTCTTCATTAGCGCATTTGTCTGTCGATATATTATTTCGACGATCAAACAAAAATGTTCGGAGCATTTTGCGGACATTGCTTCAACCGAAATGAAAATGAAAGTTTTGGAGAAGATTTTTAAACTTGGACCAAGATTTGCAAGAAAATCAGGAACAGGTAATATTGTAACGCTTATTATGGAAGGCACTACACAACTAAGAAATTACCTAGAAATCGTTCCATTGAAAATGATTAACTTAGCAATTGTCTCACCAGTAATCGTGATCTATATTTTCTTTGTTGATAAAGTTTCTGCAGTTATACTAATCGTGACATTTCCAATCATTATTATTTTTATGATATTACTCGGTTTGGCAGCTAAAAAGAAATCAAATAAACAATGGAAGGTTTACCGTATTTTATCGAACCATTTTACTGATTCATTACGTGGTCTAGAAACATTAAAATTTCTAGGATTAAGTAGAAAACATATTAAAAAGATCGAAAATGTAAGTGAAAGATACAGAGAAGCAACGATGGGCACATTAAAAGTAGCTTTTTTATCATCATTTGCACTAGATTTATTCACAATGCTGTCAATCGCTACAGTTGCCGTCTTTTTAGGACTTCGTTTGATTGACGGTGTAATTTTATTAGGCCCAGCATTAACAATTTTAATTTTAGCTCCTGAATACTTTTTACCAGTTCGTGAAGTTGGAGCTGATTATCATGCAACTTTAAATGGTCAAGAAGCTGGGAAAGCAATGCAAGATATTTTAGATGAGCAAGAATTTAAGTCTCAAGATATCACTCCGCTAACAGGTTGGAATCGTGCTAGTAAAATTAATTTAAAAGATGTATCGGTAAAACCCGAAAAAGATGGTCAAACGATTTTATCAAATATAAATTTGAATATAACAGGGTTTCAAAAAATTGGGATTGTTGGAGAAAGTGGTTCTGGTAAATCAACGCTTATTGATTTAATAGGTGGATTTTTAGAGCCAGCAAACGGGACTATTCAAATTTCAGGTGAAGAGGTATCCCATCTGCAAATAGAAGATTGGCATAAACAGTTAATCTATATTCCACAAAGTCCTTATATTTTCTCAAAAACATTAAACGATAATATAAGCTTTTATAAACCTAATGCTACTAAAGAAGAAATTGAAAATGCAGCCGATCAAGCTGGGTTAACTTCTTTAATAGAAGAATTACCAAAAGGATTAGAAGAAAAAATTGGTGAAGGTGGAAGAGCTTTAAGTGGGGGACAAAGTCAACGTGTTGCCCTTGCTAGAGCTTATCTAGATAATCGTCCGATTCTTTTGTTAGACGAACCTACTAGTCACCTTGATATTGAAACTGAGTTTGAATTAAAACAAACAATGCTTCAGTTATTCTCTGGTAAATTAGTGTTTTTGGCTACACATCGCCTACATTGGATGAAAGAAATGGATCAAATTATTGTGATGAATGAAGGTAGCATCATTGAAGTTGGTACCCATGATGAACTATTAATGAAAAAGGGTCATTATTATCGATTAATTCATAGTTAGAAGGTAAGTATATGTTAAATAAAAATGGATGGGTTTTACCATATATAAAAGAAAATCGTCGTTTATTTATAGTTGTGATTTTCTTAAGTTCACTGACTATATTTGCAGCGGCTTCTCTTATGTACACTTCCGGCTATTTAATCTCTAAAGCAGCAACAAGACCTGAAAATATTTTAATGATTTATGTACCAATCGTTGCTGTACGTACATTTGGTATTTTAAGGTCGGCTTCTAAGTATGTTGAAAGATTAGTCGGACACAATACAATTTTAAAAATCTTATCTAGAATGAGAACAAGATTATTTAGTAATCTTGAACCGTATGCACTTACGATCAATTCGAAGTTTAAAACAGGGGATATTCTAGGGTTATTAGCAAATGACATTGAATATTTACAAGATATTTATTTAAAAACTATTTTCCCTGGAATTGCCGCATTGTTTATCTATTTTATATCGGTAGTAGCACTTGGATTCTTCTCCGTACCATTTGCAATATTAACAGCAGTCATTTCCTTTGTTTTAGTAGGTGTCCTACCGTATTTTTCATTATTAGTTGAAAAAGCGCGAACTTACCAAATAAAAAAGGAAAAAAGTCATTTATATGAAAATTTAACTGATGCAGTTATGGGTATTAGTGATTGGTTATTTAGTGGTAAACAAAATAGCTTTATTAAAAATTATAGAGAAATGGATGAATCGTTAAGAAACATCCAAAACAAGGAAAAAAGATTTAGAAGACGTCGCGATCTAGTTGCTCAATGTATTGTAGCAGTCTTAGTTTTGATGATGCTATATTGGGCTGGGAATGAAAGTTTAGCTGGAGAAATTCCAAGAACTTTTATCGCCGCATTTGTTTTAGTTTTATTTCCTTTAACAGAAGCTTTTATTCCACTATCAAATTCTCTTGGAAGTGTCCCTTTATATACCGATTCAATCAATCGCCTAGAAGGGATTAAAGAAGTGAGTCGTGATCAGGAATCACCCAGTATTGAAGGAAATATTGAAGATTATCGAAAAATCGAATTTAAAAATGTATCTTTTCATTACTCGGAAAACGAAACTATCTTAAATAATGTTTCTTTTACAATTGAGGAAAACAAAAAAACTGCATTATTAGGCCCGAGTGGTTCAGGAAAATCGACTATTCTTAAACTAATTGAAGGAGTAGAGAACCCTATTGAAGGAAACGTTAAAATAAATGAGATCGAAAGTATAGCTTTAGGAGACCAAATTTCGAAAGTTGTATCAGTACTTAATCAAAAGCCATATTTATTTGATACTACAGTTATAAATAATATTCGTTTAGGAAATCCAAAAGCAAGTGACGAAGAGGTAATCGAAGTCACGAAAATGGTTGAACTGCATGATTATATAGCATCACTTCCAGAAGGCTATAATACACCTATGCAAGAAACCGGTGTAAGATTCTCTGGTGGGGAACGTCAAAGAATAGCCCTAGCCAGAATCCTTCTTCAAAATACACCAATTGTTATTTTAGATGAACCAACTGTTGGGTTAGATTCAATAACAGAAAGAAAACTACTTCAAACGATTTTTAAAGTATTAGAAGGAAAAACAGTATTATGGATCACACATCATTTAATCGGTGCAGAAATGGCTGATCAAATTCTTTTCTTAGATAAAGGTAAAATTGCAATGAACGGCTCACATGAGGAACTTATAAAAAGTGAAGATCGATATCGTAATTTATTTGAATTAGACCGACCATTTAGATTAAGTGAATAGATGCTGACTCTGACTAAATTGTTGGAGTCTTTTTTTTATGATAAATACAGTTTGACGGAAAATGATTTACATGATATATTTATCTCGAATTCGAGATATATTGAGTTCAAAATAAATTTTTACTAACTCTTTACTAATTTTTTTAGTATTCTTCAGCAATAGAATCACAAAATAAAAAAGCTTATATATAAATAACTATTTTAAATGGAGGAATTTCGTATGAACGGCTTAAAAGGGATCCATCACGTAACAGCAATAACTAGCAGTGCAGAAAAAAACTATGAATTTTTTACTTATGTTTTAGGTATGCGTTTAGTAAAGAAAACGGTCAATCAGGACGATATTCAAACATACCATTTATTCTTTGCAGATGATAAGGGAAGTGCTGGAACGGACATGACATTTTTCGATTTCCCTGGTATTCCAAAAGGAGTACATGGAACAAATGAAATTTCAAAAACATCCTTCCGAGTACCAACTGATGCAGCATTAGATTATTGGGTGAAGCGTTTTGACCGATTAGAAGTGAAACACTCAGGAATCAAAACACAATTTGGTAAGAAAACATTATCTTTTGTTGATTTCGACGACCAACAATATCAACTAATTTCAGATGAAAATAATAAGGGGATTGCATCAGGCACACCATGGCAAAAAGGACCAATCCCATTAGAATACGCAATTACAGGACTAGGACCAATATTTATTCGTGTAGCTAATTTCGAATTCTTTAAAGAAGTAATTGAAAAAGTACTTTTATTTAAAGAAATTGATAAAGAAGGTTCATTCCATTTATTCGAAGTCGGTGAAGGTGGAAATGGAGCACAAATTATTGCGGAGCATAATGAAATATTACCTCAAAGCTTCCAAGGATTTGGTACTGTTCACCATGTAGCATTCCGTGTAGAAGATACGTCTGTATTAAAAGAGTGGATTAAACGACTTGACTCGTTCCGTTTACCAAACTCTGGCTATGTAGATCGTCATTTCTTCGAGTCATTATACGCAAGAGTTGCTCCACAAATTTTATTTGAGTTTGCGACTGATGGACCTGGATTTATGGGAGACGAACCATATGAAACACTTGGTGAAAAGTTATCTTTACCACCTTTCTTAGAACCAAAACGCGATGAAATTGAAGGAATGGTTCGTCATATTGATACTGTTAGAAGTACGAAGGAATTTATAAAAGAATAGAACTTTATATAAAACAACACTTACAATTTATGTGGGTGTTGTTTTTATTTCTACTCCTACTGGAAGCCCGAATACAGTATTTGCATCAAATAGTGCGACAAATCTCCAAAATATTCATGTCAGGACAATAGGGGAAATATAGCACTTACTGATTAAATTAGTGAGTTTTATTAAATAACTCTTAATTAAACTTCCAAAAATTACCTAAAAAATTAATGCATAAACCAATTTGTTATTCTAATGAAATATTTCACTGAATAAAAATCTTATGAACTAAAATAATTTTTTAGGAGAGGGAACATGAATAGTACATCTGGTAGGCGTTTATCGAAGGATGAAATGGTTACATTAATACAAAATGGACTAGAGCGGACAAATAATCCGAAAAAGATTGTTATAGTAGGAGCGGGAATTTCGGGGTTAGTAGCAGGTTCTTTATTAAAAGAAGCAGGACATGAAGTGACGATTTTGGAAGCAAATGGTCGAGTAGGTGGTCGGATTTATACGAAAAGAGCACCTTTTATAAATGACCAATATATGGAGTTAGGTGCGATGCGTATTGCTTCTAATCACAAGCTTGTACTTGAATATATTAATAAATTTAAATTAAAAGTGAATGACTTTATAAATGGGAAATCAGAGGATATTATCTATGTAAATGGCGTAAAAACAACGCAAAAGTTATACGAACAAAATCCAGATATTTTAGGCTATCGTGTATCGGCCGATGAAAAAGGAGTAAATGTTGATCAGTTAATTGAAAGATCGTTAAAAACTTTAATTGACTTTATTAATCAAAATCCTGATGAGAACTGGAAAACTATTATTGAAAATTATGATAATCATTCGATGGATTCATTTTTAAGATATAATCCAATCGGAACACCATTGTCACCTGGTGCTGCAGAAAAAGTGAAAGTACTTCAAGGGATGGAAGGATTTCCTGAGCTTGCCTTTACTGCTATTTTAAGAGAGTTCATTGTATTACTTTCAAAGGAAATTAAGCTATACGAGATTACCGGGGGGAATGATCTACTACCTAGAAAGTTTTTAACACAATTAAAGGAGAATATATACTTTGGTCAAAAAATGAAAAAAATAGTGCAAGAAAATAATCAAGTAACAATTCATTCAGATCATTATACAAGCCATCTGCCTTATCAAACTACTGCTGACTATGCCATTATTACCATCCCCTTTTCATTATTAAATTTCATTGAAGTCATCCCAAGAAACTCATTTTCTTATGATAAATGGAAAGCAATTCGAGAATTACACTATGTTCCTTCTACAAAAATTGGACTTCAATTTAAAAGTAGATTTTGGGAAAAGGATGGGACATTAGGTGGGAAATTAATTACAGATTTACCTATTCGCTTTGCTTACTACCCAAGCAATCATAATGGGAAAAACGGGTCAGGAATCATTTTAGCCAGTTACACATGGGAAGACGATGCATTGATTTGGGATAGTATGTCAGAAAATGATCGCATTATGAATGCATTAAAAGATTTGGCTACCATACATGGTAAACAAGTATATACAGAATTTATTACAGGTTACACACATAGCTGGGCTCTTTATCCATACTCAGGAGGAGCGTTTTCAATGTTTAAGCCTGAACAAAATAGAGAGCTGACGCCATATATCTCTACACCTGAGGGGAGAGTACATTTTGCTGGTGAACATACATCATCTGCCCCTGCATGGATTGAAGGTGCAGTTGAATCAGGAATACGCTCGGCATTTGAAGTCAATAACCGGACCTTCCATGAACGATAAAATTCATTTTTATTTTTCTTTCGAATATAGTGAAAATAGAGGATGTTTTTTTATTCGAGGGAGTGATTAGTTTGAACGAAAATAACCAAGGACTTCAATTTACCCCTGTGAAATCTTGGAATGTTTTTCATGGCCCAAATGACCCTTGCCCACCAATTGGTACAAAATTTTATTCTACACCTCCACACTTATATTTAGGATTTCAGCCACCAGGACTAGAGCAATTTTCATACAAAGAGGCATTGAAAAAAGGTACGTTATGGAAAGTGTTTTATGACTTTTACGACAATCCATATAAAGCAAGGAGGGATTAAAAATGACTGAACAACTTCCTCCAGAGTATTATCAGGATTTAGAGGAACTGCAAGCTGTTGATTTCGTACTTGTAGAACTAACTTTATATTTAGATACTCATCCAGGCGATCAAAATGCAATTAATCAATTTAATCAATACGTCCAATATAAAAAACAAATCGAAGCTAATTTCGAATCAAAATATGGACCATTATATCAATTCGGTGGCAGTTATTCAGATCAAAACTGGAACTGGCATAAAGGCCCATGGCCATGGCAGGTTTAGAAGGAGGGAATATTCATGTGGGTTTATCAAAAAAAATTACAATATCCAGTTAAAGTAAGTACCTGTAATCCTATGCTTGCCAAATTTTTAGTTGAACAATATGGTGGAGCAGACGGAGAGTTAGCTGCTGCCTTAAGATATTTAAACCAACGATATTCTATTCCAGATAAAGTTATTGGACTTTTAACAGATATCGGAACAGAGGAATTTGCTCATTTAGAAATGATTGCTACGATGATTTATAAGTTAACAAAAGACGCAACACCAGACCAGATGAAAGCTGCCGGACTAGATACACATTATGCATCTCATGATAGTGCATTGTTCTACCATAATTCAGATGGTGTACCGTTCACTACTGCTTATATTCAAGCAAAAGGTGATCCAATTGCGGATTTATATGAAGATATTGCAGCTGAAGAAAAGGCGAGGGCAACTTATCAATGGATCATTGATCTTTCTGATGACCCTGATTTAAATGATAGTTTAAGATTTTTAAGAGAGCGTGAGATTGTACATTCACAGAGATTTAGAGAAGCTGTGGAAATTCTAAAAGATGATCGACAACAGCGGAAGATTTTTTAAATATCCTGTACAATAAATTTTTTCAAACCTGTTCCTGGTAGATTGGGAGCAGGTTTTTATTATTTATAATGAATGTTTGAATGATAAAAAGAGAACTAAGTCTGAACTTAGTTCTCTTTTATGTTTTTATCTATATAACTTAATCCTATTTCTTCCTAAGAATCGCAACCAATAAAGCAATCACCGAAAGAACAGCCGCCACAATCGACATAACCAAAGAAGTATTACTTGAACCTGATTTCTCTGTATCCTTCTTAACAGTTGTATTTTCCGTCGCTTTAACATTTTCACCTTTTACTGTTGTGTCTTTTACGATATTCGTAATCGAGTGTGGTGCTTCTGATTTTTCGTCACCAGTCCACTCAACGATACTTCCATCTTTATAATATTGATATGCATCCCAAGCTCCATTTACTTCAGCGTCTGGATTTTTGGCCATAAATACGAATTGTTGAAATTGTCCCGCTTGAATACCATCATTTTCTGCACTCCAAGTAACAGATGTAACAACTCCGTTTGCAGCTTTTGTTTCGCTAAATTTCCATCCTAAGACAGGCTGATATGAAACAAATTCAAATTTTGATGGTATTTTAAGTGTAACTTTTGTTGTAGCAATTTCTTTTTCAGATGGTACTTTCATTGTGTATGTTTCCCAAGCACCAGGGGTTGAAATTTTAGGGTTAACTACAACATGCGCGCTGGCAATCCCAGTATAGATCATTGTCATCGCGAATGCTGAAGCGATAATTTTAGACGTTTTTAAAATAAATTTTTTCATTTTTGTTAGTCTCCTTTTAATGTAATAATCATTTACTACCTACTATATATTTAAAATCTACATCTACAGAATCGAGAGAGTTCGTTAAAATGTGGACTTTTACATTCCAATGTCCTGCCATATCTGTATAAAATCCTTGTGTTTCATAAACACCTGCCGAATTTTTCTTAACTTGAGTAGTGTTATTTCCCATATTCATGTCAGTATTTTTAAAGGTAAGCGTAACTTGTTGAATAGTGGATACAGGCTTATTATTTTTATCTCGTATATTAATTTTAAATTTGTTTTTTCCGACTATGTTCGGAGTCGCGTGTAATGTAACTGAATAACCTTTATTTAGCTTTGTGTTACTAAAAGGACCAGGTGATTCCATTGCAGTTGGTAGGTTTGTTAATAAGGATGATAGGATTAGAACGATTACTCCGATACTTATTTCAAACCAAACAGATTTTCCTAATTTATTTTTTCTGCGTTTACCTTTGATAAAATGAATCAATCCTAAAAGTAGCATGATTAGAAATAAGATCACTTTTCCGCATAAAACCTTGCCATAGGTTGTATGTAATAAAGAATAAAAGTTAGGTATATACTTTAAGCTTGCGTAAATACCAGTTGCCATTAGTAAAACGACCGATAATGTTGCCCAACTAGAATATCGTTGGATCGTTTTCCAGTAAACGTCATTTGCGTCATGTTTCTTATGCGTTTTAGGAAGTATATAGCTTATGCCTATTAATCCTCCTAGCCAAATTGAAACAGAAAGTAAATGAATAAAATCAAAGAAAACTGGTAAAAATTCATTTTGCATAGAAGCATGCCCAATAAAAGCTTTTGAGATTAGTAAGAAAATGCCAATTAATAAAGCACTTAACCACCAATAGAAAGAACTTTTTTGTTCACTTCTCCAAGCCATATACAGTGAATTAGCTAGAACAATAAGTAGAAGAATTTGGATTACCCATACACTTCCGAATTTAGTACTGTTTATTGTTTCCAATAGCAAATCCTTGTGAAAAATACTTGGCCATGAACCATTAGTATAGTTTTTTGTTTCAACTAAAAGGCTTAAAAGAACACTAAATAAAATTCCAAAATAGAAGATTAACAGTAAAACTTTAGTATTTTTAAAGGTATTAGTTCTATTTTTCTGGTCGTTTTTGTAAATGAATAAACTAAAAAATAAAAGTCCTACAAATAAAAGTAAACTCATGTATTCAATCAAGTAGGTTCCCATTAAGTCTGTATTGGGTAAGGATTGGTTCGGTTTATTCAAGATTGTTGATGAACCATCAACTTTTCCTACTCTGAATGGAATTACACCATTTACTGAATGGCCATCACTAGAAATTACCTTCCAAACAATATGATAATTTCCATCTGGTAAATTAGGTTTTAAGCTTCCTTCTAAAATTGAATGATTTTGCTTATTTATATTGCCATTTCGCAAATCAACTCGATTCCCTACCTCATCTAAAACTTGTAAAGAATGAAATGCAGACTGTACTGATTCATCAAATTGTATTTGAATACGTTGAGGAGATTTTATAAAAACTTCATTCTCTTTAGGTGTAGATTTGATGATATAGGCATGTGCTGAAGCTAAGGACGGAAATAAAGTAGCAGCAATCAATAATAGTAAGAAAGAAAACCCTATAACTCGGATTTTCATTTTTTTTATGCCACCTCATATCTATTAGAGTGAATTAAAAAATAAAACAACTTCTAAATTTTAAAGTAAAATTGTGATAGAAATGTGATAAACTTTAAAATTTTATTAGAACAGGGATTAGATAGTAAGATTATTCAACGGTGTATTAATCTTTATACAAAAAAATAATCCACAAGTAAAACCAATTACTTGTGGACTTTTCTTCATTCATTATTTATTTAACAACCAACTTACCAACAGATTTAGATGGCTCTAAAGATATGGTATATTCTCCTTTTAATGGATTATTTAATAAGAGAATATTTTTTCCAGTTTTCAATGGAATGTTAATACCTAAGTCAGTAGAGGCCAATCTTGCATTGCCCCCGGCATCTGGATCAACATCAACAATTATTTTAGTCATTGTCGCAGGTTTGAATATTGTATTTCTCGGACTTAAACCTGATGGTGTTACGTGTATTGTTGCGTATTGAAGGTCATTTTGATCGTCTTGTTTTGCAGCTTGCTTTTGTGGTTGCCCAATGACACCAACGTTTACTTTATCCATATTAACGGTAAATATGATGACGAATATAACTAGGATTGAAGTTAATATGACAGTACTGTTTGATGTTTTGGCATGATTTCTCTTATTCTTATTTTTTTGATTTGAATTTGAAACTAGCTTTCGATCAACGAAAAATAATAATAGATAAATGAAAACTATAAACAGAATATCCACAATAACGACGCTTATGCTTGAAATGAATGTCATATATCCGATGACAGTCCCTACAAATGCACCGAGCAAGGACGCTAACATTCCAGTAATGCCATTATTAAATAGTTTCTTCGATAAAACCAAAAATAATATGACTAGTAATAGATTGAAAATGATCGATAATAGTACATTATAATTTGTAGTTAACATGATTAAGAAACTAATTGTAGCTGAGGATACACCGACCAATAAAGAAATCATTGATTTTAAAGTAATAGGAAATCTCTCTCTATTTCGATAAAAATGATTAAAGCTATAACACGTAAGAAGGAGTACTAAGAATAGACTTCCATACTTTAATACCATATAAGCACCTCTAAATTCGTTTTAAAGCTACAGCTTTGATCCAAAGTGCCAATCTGGATACACGTATTGAACACTTGGAGATTTAGCTGGCTCTGATTGTTGAACGTTTATTTTAATGACTGTTTGACCATTAAAGCTTGTTTTTCCGATTGTACCTGTAATTGTTACCCAAGAATCATTCGTAAATTGCTGTGAATTGGTTGATTCTGCAATAATTCCAAATGGTGAAATATCGGCGATACAATGAGTCATACCCATTCGTGCAATAATAAATTGATTACCTGATAATTTAGGGTCTCTATAGATAAACCCCTTAATTTTAATTTGTTTATTTTGGAAATTGTCGACAAATGTATTCATTGATTGGAGCTTTTCAATAAACCACTTGTCCTTCATCTCGATTGTGCTCTGTTTGTACAGTAGCATTCCAAGTTTAGCGTAATCTTGATCATACACATTTGTTTTGAACATTTTTTTTAAAGCAGGGTCCTCGTGACCTTCCACTTCAACAGCCTGTCCATTCGAAGAAGCTTGAACAGCTAGTCCTTTAAAATTCATTTCTTTATTATTAGCAAGAGAACTAGAACTCGCATGGTTTGGCAAAATATATCCAAGCAATAGAGGAAATAAAAATAAGCTGTAAATAAAAGCATCTTTTACGACTGATTTTTTTAAAAGATGATGATGCTCATGACTAAAAACTTGGTCGTGACTATAATCATGACCACAATCACAAATGATGATCTGTTTTTTTAATGAAAGAGCGGCTATATAGATTTGAACGATTGCGACACTTAACAGAATAACAGTTGCAATTTTTACATAAATGACAAGCTCTGGCACGATAAATTGCAGGATCTCGTCTGTAAGTATCAATTGAAAAATATAAATAGCAAGTCCTAAGAGAATAATCGCTTTTATAAAATGATGAATCGAAGTGGAGTTGATTTTATTTTTCAACATAGATCACTGCCTTTATAAATTAATAGACTGTAAAACAAGCGTTCCAATGAAAACAAATATGAAAACTAGTGTACTAAGTAATAAAACAAAACGAGATCGGAAAACAGCAAGCATCATCAAGATCCCTTTAATATTGATCATTGGTCCGAAAACCATAAATCCTATTAAAGAGCTTTTTGTAAAAATCGTTTGAAGTGATTGAGCGACAAAGGCGTCTGATGTTGAACAAAGAGATAAAATAAAGCCTAATCCCATCATAAGGATGTTTGCCGATGGACCACTTTTTCCTAATTCTATTAAACTACTTTGAGAAATGATAATTTGAAGTAGTGCAACAATGATCGAACCGAAAACTAAGTATTTCCCCATATCAAAAAATTCATTTACTGCATGGCCTACGATCTCAATGAACTTATTATGAGATGCAGTATTGTGTTTATGATCGTGATGATGATGATGATCTTCATTTATTTGAACGGCTTGTTCTCGTAATTGGTTTGACTTAACAAATTGAAAAACAATCAATCCCACGATTAGTGCCACTACAAAAGCAAGTACCATACGATAATATGCAACAGTTGGTTGATTACGGAAAGCTGTTATTGTTGATAAAAAGACAATTGGATTTAAAATCGGTCCAACTAATATAAATGTGACAGCGACATATAATGGCATTCCTTTTTTTATCAGTTTACGAATAGCAGGTACCATTCCACACTCACAAATCGGAAAGATGATGCCTAAAACACTTGCTGCGATTATACCTAATAAAGGATTTTTTGGTATAAACCGGCTGACCATTTGATCTGTAACGAACACCTGAAGGATCGCTGAAACGAATACACCGATTAAAATAAAAGGTAAAGCTTCGATAATAATACTAATAAAGATCATTTTAAAGACTTGTAGTTTAGCAATCGAAAAAGCTGAACTTAGTCCTGTTGTAGATGAAACATATAATAAAAATACAAATAGTAAGCAAATAATGATTAGAAAATGTCGATTTGAATTGACTGGCGATCTTTTCTCGGTAGCAATACTTCGCAAAGGGTTCACTCTTTCTGTTTAAGATATGATACGTTCAAATAACCAAATTCCACCTAATATAAAGGCAATCGTAGAGGTAGAAATAATTGCATTCCTCGAATACTTCGAGCGATGTAATTGTGTTAATAGCGGTAGTAATAACAGTACAATTGACAGCTGAACGACTTCAATTCCAAGGTTAAAGCTAACTAGGTCTGCTGCTAATTCACTTTTTGAAAGATGCATTGCTGTTAATAAATCTGCAAAGCCCATTCCATGAATTAACCCAAAAATAAAAGTTAATACCCAACGATGACCTATGTTTTTACGGAAGATATTTTCAATCGCTACATAACATATACTAATTGCTATTGCAGGTTCGACGATATAAGAAGGAATTGAAATGAATCCTAAAACAGTTAGTGTCAAAGTCAAACTATGTGCAACTGTAAAAGCAGTAATTACTTTAGCAAACTGCTTAAAGCTTTGTCTTGCAATCAGTAGTGAAAGTAAAAATAGCAAATGATCATAACCGGTAAGTATATGGTTCATACCAAGCTTTAAAAACGTAACCCATCCTTTAGATGATGTATTTGTAGTAGAGTCCGAATGGGATTCTTTTTTTATTACGGCCTGTTGCTGTTGTTTTGCAGGTTGGATTGTGTCTTGATTATTGCTTAATCCCTCATAAGCACTGTCACTAAGAATCATAGACCACGAACGGCCTTGATCTGAAAGAGCGGCAGTACTACTATCATGTCCGTAGTTCACTTTCAACAAATCAACATAGGTTGTACTTGTACTTGTATCTTTTTCATACAAATGATCAACAAGACTAATAGATTGAGAAGGTTGAATTGCAGGGTAATCAACCTCAAGGATGAGCTGGGTAGCATCACCTTTGCGGGTAAGCTCCAATTTATTTATCTTTGTCCAATTTTGTTTTTCTCCATTCATTTTCAGAATAAGATTACTCTGGATCGTGGATTCTATTTTCTTCTTTATTGCCTCAAATTCATCTGGGTCTAACATTCCGTTTTTATTAACATCCCCGCCTGTTAATTCCATGACAGAAACTTCATCTAAGGCAAAGTTCATTGTAGTTTTTGATTTTAAGAGATTTAGTGTAGTGTAACTAGCACTTAATGAATGAGCTTCTGCAGTTCGAAAAGATGTGCTAAAAAAAATGATCAAGCAGAAAACTAGGGGAAAAGCACGACTGAATCTATTTTTTGGTAAGTAAAAAATACTATTATTCATTTGTTTCCTCCGGGAAATAAAAAGTAAGAAAGACATAGTTATCGTACAAAGTAGATGTTACAGAATTGTTTTTAAATTGTAAAGAGTTCGTAAATTTAGACTAGTATTGTAGAATTTTCTATGATATACATTATATAGTTAACTGGCGTTAACTAAATTCATGTGAGGAGAGGAGAACATTTTTGTAATTATTTCCCGATAGTAAAATAGTCCTATTTTTTCGAGAAAAGGTTTTGGTTATTTAGAAATAACTCAATGGTAAAATAGTCTTGTGTTTTTGAAAAAAGGTTTTGGTTAATTAGAAATAATAAATTAAAGTGGGGAAATTTTCATGCACAAAATAATGCATAAGTACAAAAGATATTTTGGTCTTTTTGCAACGATACTATTGCTATTATCAACAATTAGTCCACAAATGGCTAAAGCAGCCACTTCAACGACCTTAGCAAAATGGGATTTTAGTAATGGACAAGTAACAACACCATCTGCTGGAATACCAGAAAATATGAATAGTAATATAACAACAACTGGTTCTAAGGTTACTGGTTATAATGCTGGCCCTTCTGGGAATACAGTTATTAACGCAAATACATGGTCAAATAATAGTTCTTATTGGGAAGTTTCGTTATCAACAAAAAACTATGAAAATATAACTCTTTCATCTAAACAATATAGTTCTTCAACGGGGCCAAAAGATTTCAAACTTCAATATAGTTTGGATGAAAATTCATGGGTTGATGTACCTGGTGGTTCTGTTTCTACGGGAAGTGCTACATGGTCAAGTGGGGGACAATTAAATAATGTAGCGTTGCCAAGTGAGGTAAATGACAAAAATTTAGTTTATTTAAGATGGATTGTCAATTCACCACTAGCTGCAAAAAATGACGGTACTAATTTTAGTACGACAACTGGTACAAGTCGTATTGCTGATATTATTATTAATGGTGAGGCAAATGGATCTCCAGTTTTAGAAAAAACCGCTACACCAGACGCAACAAAAATCAATTATTCTACAAATTCAACAGTAACTGGAAATGCTGGAGCAGTCGCAAGTAATTCAATTGTAAGGGTTTACAATAGCGATAATAAACTAGCTGGTACGACTACGGCTTCAGCGGATGGTGTATTTACCGCTACAGTTACCAATTCACAATCGGTTGTATATGTTACTGCACAAGAAAATGGAAAAGCTGAAAGTGATAAAGTTTCAGTAAATTTCTCAGGTTCTGTCGTTCAGAAAACAGCCGCTCCAATAGCTACAAAAATTACTTTTAATTCGTATACAAATGTATCAGGTACTGCAGGAGCAGTTACTGGTAATGCAATCGTAAATCTATATTTCGATGATAATACAATCGTAGCAACTACAACAGCTGCAGCAGATGGTTCATTTAACGTAACGTTTGCAAATCCCGGGTCGAAATCAGTGGTTAATTTAGTTGCTCAAGAAGCAGAAAAGACTCCTAGTGATCGAACTGCTGTAAACTATACTGGTCCAACTGAGAACCCAAAAGTAAATTCACCAGGTGACGTAGTATTTAGCCAAATCTATGTAAATGGTGGTAATGGGGGAGCATTCTACAAAACTAAGTTTTTTGAACTTTATAATAATACAGATAAAGACATTAATTTAACAGGCTGGTCTATTGCTTATACTTCAGCATCAACAATGAACTTTGGAGCAGGGCAAGCTTTATCAGGCATTATTAAAGCGCATAGTTACTTCTTAGTAGCAGGTAGTACGGGTACGACAGGACAAGCACTTCCTGTGATTCCAGATAGTACGATTACTTTAAACCCAAGTGGTTCAACTGGTGGCGCATTAGTACTTGCGAAGAAAACGACTGCTGTTACAGGAGTAGATGATCCAGACGCAATTGATTTACTTGCGTATACAAATGGTACAGCCGTTTATAAAAACCCTTTATATTGGGGAAGTCCAATCTCAGATTCTACAATTGGTGGAGGGACAATTCAACGTAAAACAAATATCGGCACAGACCCACGTTCAGCATATGGACTAGGAAATGGCTGGTTTACAAAAGATCCTTCAAAAGATTTCGTCCTGAATAAACCATCAAGTGCGAACTATTCTGATGAAATGGTCGTACATAACTCAAAATTTATGCTTTCTCCAGATGGCTCTAAAATAACTTATACAAAATCTAATGGTACATCTACCGTTACAGGGCAAGCTGGTTCAGTACCTGCTTCATCTACTGTAAAAGCCTATTTTGAGAGTGAAGGTAAATTAACTAACGGGCAACAAGTAACTGCAGAAGCTGACGGTTCTTTTACATTAAGTTTTTCAGATTCTAGTGATCAGACATCTATCTACTTAACAGAAACTGATTCTTCGCAACCTACTCCAAAGGAAAGTTACTACGCGAGAGTAGATGTTGCTGGTAAGGATCAATCAGTTACTTCAATTAGTGAATTAAGAAAAAATGATGAAACAGGATTTCCAATCAACAATGGTTACTCCACTACAATTGAAGGAGTAGCAACTACAGATAATCAGCCTAATGGCGATGTAAGTACAAATTTCTTTATTCAAGATCAGGCAGGTGCAATTAATGTTATCAATCATATGAATCCTGCTACTACGATTCAAGCAGGAAATAAATATAGCATTGATGGACGAGTAGTTTTTACAGCGGGGATGACTCAATTTATTCCAACGGCGATTCGCTTTGTTGGAAATGATCATTTACCGGCAGCTACAAATATTACGATCGGTGAGCTAAATGAGGCAACTGAAGGTAAACTAGTTTCATTTACTGGAAAAGTAACAAATGTTCCTACAGAAGGTCCAAAATATGATATTACAGTTAGTGACGAATCTGGTGAAAAGTTAGCAATCGTCCGTATTCAAGGATCTCTAGGTAATATTGAACAAGGTCAGACTTATACTTTTACAGGTATTGTCAACCAATATAAAAAAGCTGCACCTTTTACGAGTGGATATCTACTTTTACCGAGAAACGCAAGTGATGTAAAAGGTCAATTAGTTTTAAATCATACTCCAATTACAAAAGCTTATACGGGAATGGATGCTGCTTTTAATGCCGTTGCTAAGAATGCAGATTCAGTTACGCTTTATTATAAAGGAGAAAGTGACACTACTTATCGTTCAGTGATTATGGACACTGCAGACCATATTAATTACAATGGGAAAATTTTAGAAGCAGATGTTCCGAAAGTAAAATTCTACTATTATATCGAAGCGGAAAATGCAGAAGGCAAACAAGCTGTAGGTAGTTCTTCAAAGCCTTTAGAGGTGAATGTAGTAGACGATCAAGATGGTCCTAAATTTTATAATGAGTTACCTGCAAATGGTGATAAAACTGATTCAAGACATCCTGAAATCGTTGTAAAAATGGATGATCCAAGTGGAATCAATCTATCATCAGCAACTATTTCAATTGATGGTCAAGATAAAACTTCGATCGCAACAATTAATGACACGGAAATTAAAGTAAATCTTACAACTGCAAATGAATTAACTGAAGGTGACCATACAATAACGGTTTCTGCAAAGGATAAATTAAATAATCCTTCAACCTTTACATGGAAATTCACGGTTACAGAAAGATTTACTGGTGGAAATCATTACCGTGGAACAACACATAACCATACGAATATTTCACATGATGCTGCAGGTAGTCCTGAAGAAGCATTAAAAGCTGCTGAAAAGTATCATTATGATTTCTTTGCCTTCTCGGATCACTCTCACGATATCGATGCAGATCTTGTTAATAAAGATACTGTTGATCATAAAGGTTTTAAAGAGAGATCAGGTGGGACTGATTGGCAATTAACAAAAGATTTAGCAAAACAATATACAAAAGATGGTCAATTTGTAGTTTTCCCTGCGTTTGAAATGACATCAACTACATGGGGTCACTCAAATGTATTCGGAACTGAAAATTTCATTGATCGCGTTGTAGATGGTGGTGCTTACCAAAATTTACAAAAGTATTATGGTTGGGTATTAACATATGACAATATCGTAGCGCAATTCAACCATCCAAAAATGTCTGCAAATGCATTTGATAACTTCATCCCTTATAACAAAAATTTAGATAAGCTATTCACAATGCTTGAGGTAGGGAATGGATCAGGGAAGTATTCTTATGCAAATGCAGAAGATAAATACTATAGTGCCCTTGATATCGGCTGGCATGTTGCACCAACATATGGTGAAGATAATCATGATGCAACATGGGGTCAAACGAAGAAGCGTACTGTAATCGTAGCAAAAGATTTAAGTCAAGATGCTCTACTTGATGCAATGAAAAACAAACGCGTTTATATGTCAGAGGATCCTAACTTTTCATTAGATGTATCGGCAAGTGGATTTTATATGGGATCCACAGTGGATACTGATACATTAGATTTTAATATTTCAGGTAAAGATCCTGTTTTAGAACAAGCTAGTGATCCAGATTATAGTTATATAAAAACTGCTTCTAACGATGCAATCGCAAAAGTAGAATTAATTACAAATCACGGAACAGTGGTTGATAAGTATGTTCCAGCAGATGATTCAACTTCATTTAATTGGAAGCCAAGCTTTACAGTTGTAGGCGGGCAACAATGGTTTGTTGTAAAAGTTACACAAAAAGATGGAGATCAAATTTACTCAGCACCAATTTGGTCACAACAGAAAGACTTAGCAGTAAAAGTAAGTGATGTTACGACGAAAGATGGAGCGATTATTGGTGGACTTTCAGCTAATTTAACAGCGGGAATAAGTAACCAAGGAACTTTAGATGTTAAACAAGTAACTGCTCACTTCTATTATGACAGCATTGATGCAAACCATTTTATTGCGGATGCTTCAATCGATTCGCTTCCATCTAACTCATCAGCAAGTGCTAGCGTTACATGGACGGATCCAGTTCCAGGTACACATAATATCATTGTTGTTTTATCAGCAGCTGATGGACATGATCTCGGTAATAATAAATACGAGCAATCATTTACAATCAAAGCTCCATTAAACAAAGTGGTTATGATTGATGGTTCTCACAACAATGAGAATTCTAAACAAGACACTGGCACATATAAAGATAATTTTAAATTATTTACAACTTTAATGAAGCAACAAGGTTATACTGTTGCAGAAAATTCTTCACCGCTTACAGAACAAGTATTAAAGAATGTTAGTGTATTAGTCGTTACACACCCAGCAACAGCATATTCTGCTAGTGAAATTTCAGAGATTAATAATTTCGTGAAAAATGGTGGTTCTTTATTACTGACAGAAAAGAGTAATTTTGGTGCTTCAAATCAAAACATAAATAGTATTTTATCAGGTGTAGGTTCAAGCATTTTAGTGAACAATGATGGGATTTTTGATGAAACACATGACGGCAACTTCTGGGGAACACCACTGACTGCTAATTATGCGGTTAGATTACACCCAACGCCGAATCAAAAAACAACGTTAACGGATTTCATTCAACCGATTGAGTTTTATAGTGGATCTAGTCTTGCTAAAAATGATGGCTCAGGGAATAAAGTTCCATTAACCGATAGCGATACTGTCACAGTTCTAGTTCAAGGAAATGAGTCTACATTCCAGGATACAACTACTGTCAAACCAGATACTGTAAAATATAATGTTCAGACTTCGAATGGAAAAAATGGTCCAGCATTAGAGCAAGTTACTGGTGGCTCTAGCATTCCGGTCATTGCTTCTGAACAAGTTGGAAATGGTAGAGTATTCGTTTCAGGTATGAATATCTTTAATGATAAACAAATGGATCAAACATATAATCCAAAAGGAAATGACCCGTTTGCTGTAAACGTTGTAAACTGGTTATCTCATCTTGATCCCAAAGTAAAGTCAATTGGTGATGCTCGTAAGCTTACAGAAGGAACGAACGCTGTTGTTGAGGGAACTGTAACAGCTACTTCATTCTTTGATGCTGCTTACATTCAAGATGATACTGGTGGAATAATGGCCTTTAATGATGTGCCAGCAGGAAGTCTACAAGTTGGCGATAAGGTACGCATATATGGTCATATAAAAATATTTGAAAATAACTTCGAATTAGAGTTTGGTAGTTTTACAGAGAGTGTTGTAAAACTAGGTAAAGGAACGCCAATCGAAGCGAAGATTGTTAGTACAAAGGATTCAACTAATGAAGAGAACCAAGGGCAATTAATTAAAGTAACTGGTAAAGTTGTTTCTAAGTATGACGAGAACTCTTATATAATTGATGATGGTTCAGGACCAACATTAGTATTTACAGATGGATACGTTGTGAACCAAAGCGGACCTGTACCAAACCTGAATATAGGGGACACATTAGAAGCAACAGGTCTAGCAGGTAAATTCTCAGAAGGAAATCGTATACGAGTAAGGGATACGAAAGAATTAGTTGGAACTCATACTGCTGTTCCAAAAGCTCCTGTAGTGAATGCTATTTCTGACCTAGATGAGAAAATTACTGGTACATCTGAAGCAGGTACAAAAGTAATTGCAAAAGTAAACGGTAATGAAATTGCTAATGCAATAACGGATCATACTGGAAACTTTGAAATGAAAATTACAAAACAAGCAGCTGGTACGAAAATTATAGTAACAGCACTTGGCTCAGCAAATATTGAAAGTGACGGAGTAGAAGTAATTGTAAGTGATAAGACTGCGCCAAACGCACCTATTGTAAATGAAGTACAAGATAATAGTACGTATGTTACAGGAAAAGCGGAGCCAGGATCAACAATCACAGTTTCAAAGGGCATCGTAATTCTTGGTCAAGCAGTAACAAATCAAGATGGTAACTTCAGCGTTTTATTAGATACAAAACAAAGTGCAGGAACAAAATTATCAGTTGTTTCAACAGACAACGCAGGTAATAATAGTTCAATAACTGAAGTAATTGTAGTAGATAAAACAGCTCCGAATGCTCCTGTCGTAAATGAAGTACAAGACTATAGTACGTATGTAACAGGAAAAGCAGAGCCGGGAACAACAATCACAGTTTCAAAAGGGATTGTCATTCTAGGTCAAGCAGTAACAAATCAAGATGGTGACTTCACTGTTTTATTATCTTCAAAACAAAGTGCGGGAACAATATTATCAGTTTTTTCAACAGATAAGGCCGGTAATAATAGTTCAATAACTGAAGTAATTGTAGTAGATAAAACAGCTCCTATTAAACCAGTTGTTAATGTAGTAGGTGATTCTGACACACATGTGACGGGGACGGCCGAAGCAGGATCGACAATTTTCGTTTCTGTAGGAAATAAAACGATTGGTTCAGCAAAGACAAATAGTAATGGAAGTTTTGATGTATTAATTGCAAAACAATTAGCTGGAACAGTATTAACAATTGTTTCTACTGATTCAGGAGGAAATAGTAGTGAAAAAGTTGAAGTAACAGTAATAGACAAAACACCTCCAACAGCACCAATTGTTAATACGGTAACGAATAAAGCTGATGTTATTACAGGAACAGCTGAACCAGGATCTGTAGTAGTTGTTAAGAGTGATTCTACTAAATTTGGGGAAGTAACTACTACTGCTAGTAGTAGTGGTAAATTTACGATTACAATTAATTCTAACTTAAAAGCTGGAACGATATTAACAATAACATCCACGGATAAGAGTGGAAATGTGAGTCCTACGACTACTATAACTGTTGTCAAATTCAATAAAGTTTAAAAAGAGGATTTTATATCTACACTTTTAATCGGGAAAGTTAACTTTCTTCGGTAAAAAAGATAATACTCACCGGTATAATGTACTGGAATAGATTGGGGCTGTCTCATATGTCGGGTTTACTGACATAAAGGACGGCCCCCTTTTTAATTCAAAAAATAATATTGGCGCCTCGGTTAGTGGGAGGTATTCTAGCTGAGATTTTCAATTGTAGTTGTGATTGTTCTTTTTATGGGTAATTAGCAGACTTTTATTCGATTTAGTAAGAGTTGGAACAAATTTGCAAGTTTTCCATTTAAAAGTGGCTACCATTTTATCATTTTTAGCTCGTAATACCTTAACTGGTATGGGGAATATTTAATTTTAATGCGATTCTTTGGAATTTAATTGCAGTTTTGCCAATTTTATTTGCGATTTTCAGAATTTATTTGTAGTCTAATCATCTTCAAATGAACTTTATTCTATAAAGAGATCTACAGGGTACTCAAGACAAGTTCACCAATTGTTTTTATGACAAGAAATTGTAACATATTCCACAAATCACCAAGTTGTTAATAGTATTTCCAAAGTTTATATGATAATATGAAACTATAAATCACGCAAGCGTGATTAATACATGATAAGGAGTGTTAATAGCATATGGCAATTTCTTTACAAAAAGGTCAAAAAGTCGACCTTACAAAAGGAAGAGCGGGACTTTCCTCTTTAATTGTAGGTTTAGGTTGGGATCCGGTGAAAAAAAGTGGTGGTTTCTTCGGATTTGGTAAGCAAGAAAACATTGACTGTGACGCTTCTGTTTTAATGTTAGATGAGAATGACAAGTTAAGAAGTGCAAGTGATGTAATCTATTTTGGAAACAAAAAAAGCTTATGCGGTAGCGTATTTCATTCTGGAGATAATCTAACGGGTGATGGTAACGGTGACGATGAGCAAGTATTTGTAAATTTAAATAAGGTTCCTTCTTATGTACATAAACTTGTATTTGTTGTAAATATCTATGCTTGTGTTCAACGTAAGCAAGATTTCGGTATGATTAAAAACGCATTTATTCGAGTAGTAGACAAGTCAGCAAATGCTGAGTTAGTAAATTACAATATCACTGATAATTATTCAGGATTAACTGCGTTATACCCTGGTGAGATTTATCGCCATAATGGGGAGTGGAAGTTCTCTGCAGTTGGAGAGGGAACAAAAGATATTGCATTAGATAAAATTGTTCAACGTTTTCAATAAATAAAAAACATAATTGAAAAGGAGTGCATCTAAAATGACAGTAAATTTATTAAAAGGACAAAAGGTTGATTTAACAAAAACAAATCCTGGTTTAACGAACATTGTTGTTGGATTAGGTTGGGACACTAATAAATACAGTGGCGGCAATGACTTTGACTTAGATTCATCAGTATTTTTATTAAATGGTGCAAGCAAATGTGCATCTGAAAAAGACTTTGTATTTTATAACAACACTGTAGGTGGAAATGGATCAGTTGAACACAATGGCGATAATAGAACTGGCGCTGGTGATGGTGACGATGAGCAAGTATCAGTTAATCTAGCAAACGTTCCTGCTTCAGTTGAAAAGATTGCATTTGCGATTACGATTCATGAAGCTGATGTACGTAACCAAAACTTCGGACAAGTAAGCAACTCTTATGTTCGTATTTTAAATGAAACAAATGGGGAAGAGTTAATCCGTTATGATTTAGGTGAAGATTTCTCAATTGAAACTTCAGTAGTTGTAGGTGAATTATATCGTCACAATGGCGAGTGGAAATTTAATGCGATTGGTAGTGGATACCAAGGCGGTTTAATTTCATTAGTTAGAGATTACGGATTAGACGCTTAATTTTACTTCAAAAAAAGTATTTTGATAGTCAAAAGGGGAAAGTGTGTGTATTTCCCCTTTTTATATGGACATAGTCCAAAAACTTCTTTCTTATCGTTTAGTACATCTTTAGAAAATGATTTCTAAAGATGTACTAGATTGTAATTTAAGTTTAAAATGTTTTCCTAATGTAATGTTGCATTATTTGGAAGTTCGGGGTGGGATTTTGAATAAACAAAGTAATACGATAAATTTAAATGATCCAAGTTTACTTAGTTCACGTCAAGCGTGTCAAGAATGGGGGATCAATGACTCAACATTACGGAAACGAATAAATGATTTTCCAGACGGTACGATACGTAAATTTGGTTCCTCTTGGGTAGTAACTCGTGAAGGTATGTTAGCAGTTTTTGGACAACCCAAAATGAAATAATGACATCGGAAAGGAGTATCTATATGTCTGCGATCAACCCAAAAGCAATGGATATTAATCAACATGAGTGGTTGAGTATCTTGAAACAACCTTCGACATTAAGACAATCTTATCAAGTAGAAGGTGAAACCATACAGTTTAATCAAATTGCATGGCGAATTTTAGGAACAAACATTGATGAAGATGAGTATTTTGAAAACTTATATGAACTAGTACATGACGAGTCTTTAAATGTCATTCTATTAAGCGAAGAATTAAACAAGACTATTTCGAATGATATGTTACAAGCAGTTCAAAGAATAGTAACAATAAACAGTGCTGAAAATGGATTGTCAGTGAACAGACTAATTGCATTCCTTGAAGGTGAGCGATTAATTCCGAAGCACGAAAATGAGAACATACATAGACATATTCGAGAGCAAATTAAATCTGTATTATCTAGCTTTAAAGATTCACATAAAAATGGATTCCTTGATAGTAATTTTAGAAGGATCATAGTTGATCTCGTAAAATGGTTACATAACCATGTAAATAAATGGATTGAGAGTTTTCCTACTAGATCTCCACTGATCTTATGGTATGGTGATACAACGCTAAGTGAATGTTATTTCCTTTACTTGCTAATCCTTTTAGGTTTTGATGTTGCTATATTTCATCCTGAAGGAAAAGATTCATTATCTCATTTATTAGGTACCAAGAACGACGGAATTAAAATACTACCTTCAACGACATCTTTCGTACCTTTTCCTAAAGAAAAGCCAGTTAGGAAGAGTACAGTTGCCCATAGAGCAACAAAGGAAATTGAGAAATTATTGCATACTGAGGATTCTTTATTATATAAACCATGGCAATTTAGAAACTATGCTCCAAGATCAATTACGTTAAAAACAACATTTGATGAACTATTCATTTTACATAAAGAAAGAGCAATGTTACGTCCTAATTTTCAAGTAAAAGACAATAGTGTTGAAATACCGGTTTTCTTTATGAAGATTTTAGGTGTGACGAAAAACCATCGTGAATATTGGGAAAAGATTGGCCAACTAACTGAAACTAATTTAGCACTAAAAATAGATAAATTTCCATTTACCCAATTAGTTAAAGGAAACCAACAATATCATTACCAAAATGCTTTAGGGCGGGACGGGATGCTTGACCCCGATAAAATGTTGGCTAGTAACTGGTGGAGATATAAAGAACTTCCGAGCGGATTACAGTTTGGTCTAGCTTCTGCTATATCCAGATATGTTGACAGAGAAAATATTAAGTCACTACCAAATGAAACGAAGGCTCAGACACAACTATTTTTATTTAGCCAATCTATGAATATACCAAATGAAATATTAAGATTATTGCAACAGTTTGATTATACACAACAAGTTCCAAAATTAATTATTTACAATACAGAAAGAGATGGTGAACTAAATAGAAACGACGCAGCACTACTTCTATTATTAAATGAGTTTGGAGTGGATCTAGTTTTACTTAATCCGACGGGTCAAAATGATATCGAATTATTCGTAGATGACAAATTATTCGATTCCCATTGGCTAGATGAAGTTACTTTTGATACTGAATTTCAAGTGTTGCGAGCATCAGGACAGTCACTAATTAAAAATCTATTTAGAAAAATAGTTAAATAAAAGGGGAACTTAAAATGTCTATAAATACACTTACTAGTTTAGAAAAGCAAGACGAAATTTTACAAACGAATGCAAATGATATGAAATTGCAATTAAGAAATGAACCGGAAGTACACCGTCTAGCAAGTTCAATAGACCATAAAAATCAAATAGCTTTATTGGAGTACGGGAAAGAACCAGCAACTGAAATTTCAACCTTCTCAGGTAAAATATTAAATACAATTAAAGCTTCAAGTATGGAAGAATCTAGCGTTCTATTAAAACAATTAGGAAAAATTATGGACCGCTTTGATGCGAAAGATTTTGCAGAAGAAAAAGGGTTTCTTTCAAAAATTTTTAATCGTGGTCAAAAGTTAATTGATAAATTATTTGATAAATATCAATCAATGGGCACTGAAATTGATAAAGTCTATGTAGAAATTACAAAGTATGAACACGAAATGAAAACATCCACAAATACATTAGAACAACTTTACGAGCAAAACGTTGCATATTATATGGAGCTAGAAAAATATATTGTAGCTGCAGAAATGAAAGCAGAAGAGTTAAAAACACAGCTTCCTGCTTTAACTGAACGAGCTGGATCAGGTAATCAGCTTGCTATGATGGAGTTAGATTCCTTAAAAAATGCGATCGAGTTACTTGAACAACGTACTTACGATTTAGAAATGGCAAAACAAGTTGCTTATCAATCAGCTCCGCAAATTCGTTTATTACAACGAGGTAATACTAAACTGATTGGTAAAATTAACTCAGCCTTTGTAACAACAATTCCAATTTTTAAAACTGCATTAATTAATGCAATAGCAGCTAAGAGACAAAATTTAGTAGCTCAATCAATGAATGAATTAGATAAGAGAACAAACGAACTATTATTACGTAATGCCAATACAATTTCACAGCAAAGCGTGGATATTGCTAGATTATCAGGATCTCCTAGCATTAAGATTGAGACGATGGAAGAAACTTGGAATATCATTATGAAGGGTATGCAAGAAACGAAAGCGATTGAAGAAGAAAATAAAATTCAACGTGAACAAGGTAAATTGCGTTTAGAGCAACTGCAAGAAAACTTCGTTAAACTTAAGCAAGGAAAGTAATGTTAATAAGGGTTATTCAATCGTTTATAAAAAGTCAGTGGCCGACAAGCTACTGACTTTTGTTTTTATTGCGTTTTTACTGAACGCTTCTTAACTATTTAGTAATAATAAATATAATAATGTTTCTTCAATTTTAAAAATCAATTTATCGTCATTAGTTCAACTATTTTTTTATCCTGTTTTTTATTAAGAAATTTTAATTTGAACTAATTGTATTTGTTTGAAATAATCATAGTGGGATAAAAAAGTATTTAATACAATTGTTCTAGTAAATGACAAAGCGGAGAATTCATATGAATAAAGAAATGGAAGTAGTCGATCATCTTGAGGAACTGCGTAAAAGAATTATCATTACAGCAGTTACTTTTATTGTTCTATTTATAATTGGGCTTGTGTATGTAGAACCAATTTATAAATTCTTAACAAAGGATTTAACATATAAACTAGTCGTTTTAAGTCCTGGGGATATATTATGGGTCTATTTTTCGATATCTGCAGTTTTTGCGGCCGTTTTTACGATACCGGTTGCAACTTGGCAAACTTGGTTATTTGTTAAACCGGGTTTACATCCTTCTGAACAAAAAGGGATCGGATTTTATATACCCGCTCTATTTTTTCTGTTTGTTTTTGGATTAGTTATTGGCTATTATTTTGTTTTTCCTAATATCCTTAGATTCCTAACGATAATGGGACAAGGTATGCTTGAACAAAACTACACTGTTGATAAGTATTTCTCTTTTCTTTTTAATCTAGTCGTTCCATTTGCTGCATTTTTTGATATGCCAGTCGTGATTATGTTCTTAACAAAAATCGGCATTGTGAAGCCTAGTTATTTACAGAAAGTGAGAAAATATGCATATTTTATCTTAGTAATCGTGGCGTGTTGTATATCACCACCAGACTTTATTTCACATATTTCCGTCTCGATTCCATTAATATTATTATATGAACTAAGTATATTAACATCTAAATCGGTATATAGAAAAAAAGAGGTAAATGAGTAAAAGCTCATTTACCTCTTTTTGTTTCAAAGAATTTTTATAAGATTTATTAAAAAGTCTATACTCTCATAATCTTTTTATTAGTAAATTTTTAAACTTTGAACAAGTTGACTAATCATAAATTCTTCATAGGTTATAAAAAGCTAGGCAAATAACTTTTTGTCGGAAAAAGGATGAAGTAAGGAGCATAAACTATGCATTATTCAATTTGGATTACTGTTTTATTTCTTGCCTTTTCATCTAGCATTGATAATTTTGGAGTAGGAATAACTTATGGAATTCGAGGTATAAAGGTTGGTTTAATAGCGAATTTAATCATTTCAATCATAGCGTTTATTTTCAGTGAAGCAGGTATTGTTTCAGGGCAATACATTTCAAAAGTATTTCCAGGAACACTGTCCAATGTAATCGGTGCATTTTTTTTACTGGTAATTGGACTTAGAATTGTTCTGCTTACTTTTCCAAGAAAAGATAAACGTAACTTAATAAATAATGATGACGAATCAGTTTCAAATATCGTTACAAATTATTTAAGTTCACCGGAGAAAGCCGATGTTGACCATTCAGGAGACATAAGTAGTTTTGAAGCAATCATACTAGGGACTGCTGTTTCAATGAATGCACTTACGAACGGCTTAGGTGTTGGATTAATTGGACTTTCACCATTTGCAATATCGATAGCGGCCAGTATTTTTAGCTTTTTGGCAATCTGGTTAGGCGTCCTTTTAGGAAAAAAAGTCGCCAATGTGAAAATTGGTGGTTGGTCGCTTGGACAATTTAGTTCCATTATAAGTGGAATTATATTGGTGTTGATTGCGATACACAATCTTGTTTAATAATAGATAAAAGAAAAGAGCCGATGATCGTATTTGAACATCAGCTCTTTTCTTTGTTAGTTACTATGCGATTGTAGATTGGGAGATATCCTCTTGTTCATTTTGAACATCCTTCTTTGAAAAAGAAAGATATCCAACTAGAATAATGATGATAATCGATAATACTAAGGTAACTGGCCCACCACCAAATCCAAGTCCACCATGCTTTTGAGATACAGAACTCCAATCAGAAAATGATGCTCCAACTGGTCTTGTCATAATGTAAGCAAACCAAAATGAGAAAATTTCATTTAGCTTGAAGAACTTTCTTCCAATAACCGGTATTGCTAATAAAACTGTGAACAGTATACCTGATGAAAAATAGCCTAAATGCATTGTTGATGCAGTCATGTCACCAGCAGCAGTTCCTAAAGCGAATGTTCCCATTACAACTGACCAATACAAGACTTCACGTCGTCGTGTGTAAATGCTGTGTATGGAAAGAGTTTTCTCCATCTTATACCAAATCATAAAAATAATTGCCAGCGAGACTGCAAAAAACACCGTTGATATGGCATATGGAACACCAAGACCAACGTGTACAACGTCTGCGGCTACGGTACCAAATACACTAATCATGACAACAACTAACCAATAAATACTAGGTACATATTTACGGACTTTAAACTGTAAAATTAATGACAGAATTAGGACAATTAGTGCGACTGCAACACCTATTACTGGCGTTAAAGTTTTTACGATATAATCGGAAAACACTTCACCCATACCAGTTGTTAATAACTTAGTAATCCAGAAAAATATTGTTACCTCTGGAACTTTTTTTAACATATTTTCTAATGGTGGATTTATTTTCTTATTTATATGCTTTTGTTCAATTGATTCCATTTCATAATCCTCCTTACTGGATTTAATTATAATGTAAACAAGTTTTATGAAAGGAAAATGAAAATCGTATGTAATTTGGTAAAATTCCATAATTTAGAAATTATTGTTGTATATCCAATCGTATTCTATTAGAATCAATAAAAAGAAAATGGGTGATAAAATGATTAAATATCCAGTTTTAAAAAGTGGTGCAACGATCGGGGTAACTGCACCATCATCAGGCTTAAAAGAGCAGTTCCACGAATTGATGAAGCAGTCCATTAGCCGCATGGAAAGAGACGGATATAAAGTGGAGTGTGGAGAGGTTGTTTGGACGCAGGACAAAGCAAAATCAGCGAATGCTAACAAACGTGCAAATGAATTAAATTTAATGATGAATGATGAGAAAATAGATTTCATTTTTCCGCTGTGGGGTGGAGAGCTTGCAATCGAGATTCTTGATCAATTGGCATTCGAAAGCTACAAAGAAAAATGGATTTTAGGATATTCTGATACGAGTATTATTTTACTAGCATTTACTTTAACAACAGGGATTGCTACTGCACACGGAACGAATTTAATCGATTTAAGAGGAGAGTATTCCGATGAAACAACAGCTATGTGGCAGAAGGTGTTAGCAACTAAATCCGGTAACTCGATCACTCAAACTTCATCCGAATTGTTCCAAGCAAAATGGCAGCATGAAAATCCAACACCATATGTATTTCATTTGTCCGAAAAAACAAAGTGGAAAACTATATCGAATAAAGATGAGGAAATTAAAGGAAGGTTGCTAGGTGGATGTATTGATGTGATTAGACATCTTGTCGGAACTCCTTATGGAGATGTACGTTCATTTAGAAGTAAATACATTGAAGAGGAACCAATCATTTGGTATTTCGAGAATTGTGAATTGAATACAACAGATTTAAGAAGATCCTTAGTACAAATGAAACTTGCAGGATGGTTTGAAAATTGCGCTGGGATATTATTTGGACGTAGTGCGGCAAATCAAACTGTCGATAACTATACAATAGAAGATGTATATAATGAGTTAAATGAAGAATTAGCAATTCCGATCATTTACGATATCGATTGCGGGCATGTACCGCCTCAAATTACATTAATTAATGGAGCATTTGCAGAAGTAGATGTAAGGGGTGGAAAAGGTAAGATTGTACAGACTTTTATATAATGAAAAATACACAAAGCGTTTTTTATAGAAGAACGCTTATTTTTTATTAAAATTTAAAATAGTAGAGGTTGCAAAATGAAAAAGGTCAATGTGGTCTATACGCTTATCTATGATGAAATAAATAAAAGTATTTTAATGGTACAAAATGAAAATGAAGTATGGACTTTACCTGGTGGTGCTGTTGAAGAAAATGAAACACTAAAACAAGCAGCAGTACGAGAGGCGTTTGAGGAAACTGGATTAGAAGTGGAAGTTGGAAATATTGTTGCAATTAATGAGGCTTTTTTTCCTGAAAGAGGACATCATGCAATTTTGATTACATTTAGTGCAAAAATAATCGGTGGAGATCTAGGCATTTCTCATAAAGAGGAAATTCTAAAACTTAAATGGATGGATCTCCAAACGGCAAATCAATTAATGCCCTATCATAAGGCGGGAATTGAAAAATTATTAGAGTCATCTGTCCCTTATACCTTTCAAGGTTAAATAAATTAGATAATTTTAAGAGACTAGGGAGATTACTAAGTGCTTTAATCTCTTAAAATCGTTCTTGTCTCCTAAACTCCTACCTTTAATCCTGCCTTTTTTGTCTTGTATAAGTGCTTAAAAGACTATAACATAGTAATATTATGGCATAATATAAGAAAGTCAAATTATTAAATAGAATCAGGAGCAGTAAAATGATTATCAATAATGAACAAGAATTAGAAGCTTTAAGAAAGATCGGTCGTATCGTAGCGTTAGCGAGAGAAGAAATGAAGGCAAGAGCTGTCGTTGGAATGACAACAAAAGAATTAGATGAAATCGGTAGACAAGTTTTAGAGGAGCATGGTGCAACTTCAGCCCCACAAAAAGAGTATGATTTTCCTGGCACAACATGTATTAGTGTAAACGAAGAAGTAGCTCATGGAATTCCGGGAGACAGAGTACTTCAAGATGGCGATTTAGTTAATGTCGATGTGTCAGCAGCATTAGATGGATACTATGCAGACACTGGAATCTCTTTCGTAGTTGGGAAAGGTGACTTACTAAAAGAGAAGCTTTGTAAAGTTGCAGAAGATGCATTTTGGGCTGCAATGAAAAAAACAAAAGCAGGTTCAAAGCAAAACCAAATTGGAAGAGCAGTATATAATGAAGCAATTAAAAATGGTTTAAATGTAATTGAAAATCTAACAGGCCACGGAATTGGAAAAAGTCTTCACGAAAGCCCGCAACATATTTTAAGTTATTTCGATCCAATGGATAAAGCCTTATTAAAAGACGGACTTGTATTAGCAGTAGAACCATTTATCTCTGCAAATGCAGACCACATTATCGAGTCAGGAGATGGCTGGACATTTGTGACGCCGGATAAGAGTTTAGTTGCACAATGTGAACATACAATTGTTGTAACAAAAGGCGAGCCAATCATCTTAACACAGATTTAAGAAATAGGAAAAGCGAAGAATTTAAGTTCTTCGCTTTTATTTTTCCGGTTACTATTGCTTAGAATAATTTAACTCCCAAGTAAATCCATTTTTATCTTTTACAACAGCAAATCTAGAATTCCAAAATGTATCTTGAAGCTCCATATGAATTTCTCCGTCTTTTAATAACTTTTCATAAATTGTATTAATTTCATCTTCAGAACTCATTTCTAGCGTAGTCCAAACATTGTCGCCTTTTACTAATGGTCTAAAAACATCTGCAAAATAAATTACACAGTTTTCATTAATGTGTAATTCTGCGTGTATATATTTTCCTTCGTGCCCTTTAAACATTTCCATACCATCGCCGGTTTGTGTGTTTTTAATTTCTCCACCAAAGATTTGTTTGTAGTACTCTAGTTCTTCTTTACAGTTTTCAACGTAAATATGAGGTAAAATATTTTTCATTTTTTTCTCCTCTTTCTTTTGAATATTTATGTATGAATTGCGAACAATAAGTCACAGTTTTAAGTATAGCCAAATAGAATAGGTATTGTGCTAAAAGTTAAAATATTTTATAATTTAAATAAATTCAAGTTCGAAAAGGAGGTGTAGAAAAGATGTTACGTTTTCAAATGGTTTGCGCACAAATGATAGAATTTTTATATTATTGTCGTGCAAAATTTGCGTTTTTAGCTGTTAACGGGATAGGTCTGTCTATTTTTAACAATTTAACAACTCAAATAAAACGAAAACGTACTCTTTCCTACGACTTCAATTGATAAAATAATTGTGTGATCACACACTTCTATTTAAATCATTATTTAAGCCATGGATGAGTTCATTAATCTATGGCTTTTTTCTATGGATTGGTACGGAAATAGAAGGAGAATATTATGATTGCATGTAGTATAGATAAAATTTCAAAAATGTTTGGTGGAAATTCACTTTTTACGGAATTATCATTTCAAATACATCAAGATAGCCGTGTAGGGTTAGTTGGAGCAAATGGAAGTGGTAAAACTAGTATTTTTAAACTTTTAACGGGTATGGAATCACCTGATACTGGTTCAATTCATTTTAAAAAAGGATTAAAAACAGGGTATTTAGCTCAAATTCCTGTTTTTCCAGATGAGATGACTAGTAGGGATGTTTTGTTAACTGTTTTTGAAGAATTACGAAAAATAGAAAATGAAATGAAGCAATTAGAAATAAAAATGTCTAATACGGTAGATGAACGTACTTTAGAACAATTGCTAGTCAGTTATGGATCATTACAAGAGAAGTTTAGTAATAACGGTGGTTATGAGATGGAAGCCTCACTTGCGAAAATTGCTAATGGATTAGGAATCACTGACTTACTTACTAAACAATTTGTTTCTTTAAGTGGTGGAGAAAAAACAAAAATTGGATTAGGAATCGTCCTTTTACAACAACCTGATTTACTATTACTTGATGAACCAACGAATCACTTAGATTTATCCGCTATTGAGTGGTTAGGTTCATACTTAAAGGAGTATGAAGGAACGATTATTGTCATCTCGCATGATCGCTATTTTTTAGATGAGGTAGTTAATCATATTTTAGAATTAGAAGATGGTGAAATTAACGATTACCATACAAATTATTCACAATATGTTATTCAAAAAGAAGAAAGATTACTAAAAGAATTCCAGGCTTACGAAGAGCAGCAAAAGAAAATACAAAAAATGAAAGAAACGATTAAACGCTTAAGAGAATGGGCTAATCAAGCAAATCCACCGAATGCTGGTTTGCACAGAAGAGCTAGAAGTATGGAAAAAGCGCTAGAACGAATTGAGAGATTAAAACGCCCGGTCTTACAAAAAAAAAAAATGGCATTTCAGTTAGAGGAATCTGGCCGAAGTGGAAAAGATGTAATTGTTGCAGAAAATCTTTCAAAATCCTTTGCGGAAAAAGTTTTATTTAATCAGCTTAACTTTTCATTATACTATGGCGAAAGAGCAGTTATTGTAGGAGATAACGGGACAGGTAAATCAACTTTATTGAAGATGATTTTAGGTCAGTCATCAATCGAGGAAGGAAAAATTAAACTGGGTAGTAATGTAAAAATCGGTTATTTATCACAACATTACGAACCAATCCATTCGGATCACACCGTACTTCAGGAATTCAGAGAGGAAGTACATGTTACAGAAGGTGAAGCACGTAATATATTAGCTGGATTTTTATTCTATGGCTATATGGTCTATCGCAAAGTAAGTCAACTTAGTGGTGGAGAGAGAATGAGATTAAGGTTGGCTCAACTTATGTATCAAGATATTAATTTATTAATCGTAGATGAGCCTACTAACCATTTAGATATTGAATCTAGAGAAGTTTTAGAAGACGCTCTTGAAAAATTCAAAGGAACGATTCTTTCTGTCTCGCATGACCGTTATTTCATTAATAAGCTATTTTCAAAAATTTATTGGCTAGACAATGGTAGGCTTTTCGAATTTATTGATGAATACCAAATTGCAAAAGAAAAAATGACGACCTATCGAAATAATAGAGAAAAAGAAAAAGTGATTAAAATAAATTCGTCTTCGAAACCGATTAAAATAAAAACAAAAATTCGAACGATAGAAGATATTGAAAATGAAATCTATTCTTTAGAAGAAGCAGTCAGTGAAATTAATAAACAAATGTTATTTGAAAATGATCTAACCATTTTACAGAAGTATCAACGAGAACTTGAAGAATTAGACACAAAAAGTATTGTTTTATATAAAGAACTTGAAGAATGTATTGAGTAAGAAATTATCGTAAGTATTTAAAATATAGGATAAACTTATAGGCGAAAACATCAATTAAATAAATAAAGTTAGTTAAATGTCTTAGTACTTGCTCATGCCTTTATCAGAATTAATAAGTTATAGGGATATGATTCTATTTAGGGTGGTGAGTGCATGAGTTTTGATGAGCTATATAGTCGATATCCTGGACCAGGATATGCTCAACCAGGACATGGACCAGGTCAAGATCAAGGTCAAGGGCATGGACCAGGTCAAGGACAGGGACATGGGCCAGGGTATGG
>NZ_NUYF01000007.1:28491-97637 GCF_002566505.1 Bacillus sp. AFS077874 | reverse complement strand
CCAGGACATGGACCAGGATACGGGCCAGGACACGGACCAGGATATGGACCGGGACATGGACCAGGATATGGACCGGGACATGGGTTTCCTGGACCAGGAGGTTATTGGCATGGAGGATATTATATCCTGAATGGTAGAAGATGGTACTTTGTGCCAGGGGTTGGATGGGTTGTTGTATACTAAAAAATAATAAAGCTGATTAATCTTTTTAATCAGCTTCTACATAAGTAATCTATACCTCAAATGGGTTATTTCGCCTATTTTATTCATAACCAAGGTTTACTTTTTGGACTTTCATAAGAGATCACTAACGATTTATAAGCAATAAGAAAAAATACCAGTATCCAATTGATCGGATAACTGGTATTTTTATTAATTTCACTAGAAAGTATAAATTAGCAGCGCAGAAGAAAACTCGAAGTTAGTTGCCAATTTTAGGAATTAAGTATAAGTGCAACTATGCCTCTGTCTTCACCTAAGGATCGCCAATCGGCTAGTTTTCTTTATTTTTCAACTCCAAAAACAATTCCGCCTTGCTTTCTCGCAGATTCAGTTACTGTTAATACTAACTTGCTAAGCTCTTTTAATTTTTCATATTCAGTTATATTTGATTCTTTTATAATGCTAGTAATATTTTGGATTTCATATAGCATATCATTTGGTACTTGGCTAACTTCTAATGACTCTCGTTGCTTCGATTTATGGTTAATCAAAGTAATTTTTGAAATTGGAGATGGTTTATCAAGAACTAAAGTTCCAATTTCACCAGTAATTTCACTTTCGATATATGATTGAGAGACTTTAGAGCATTGGATGCTACAAGTGAAGTTTTCATAATTTAATACTAATGTTCCACTACCATCTATACCGGTACGCAATTTAACAGGTGTATAATTTACTGAGGCTGGTTTTCCGAATAAACCGATCACTACATAAATTGGATAAACACCTAAATCTACTAATGCCCCACCAGAAAATTCGGGAGAGAAAACATTTGGATTCTCACCTCTAAGGAATGCATCATATTTAGAAGAATATTGTAAATAATGCAGATTAGCACTTCTAATTTGGCCGATTTTTTCTAAACCTTCTTTTAAAGCTGTAAAGTTTGGTGAGTGGAAGTTACGAATTGCTTCGAATAAATAAACTCCATTTTCTTCTGCAACTTTAAAGGCATGATCTAACTCTTTAATTGTTGAGAAAATTGGTTTTTCACATATGACATGTTTTTTATTCTTTAATAATAAAATGCTTTGTTCATAGTGTAATGAGTTCGGAGATGCTATATATACTACGTCGATATCAGGGCTTGTTGCTAACTCTTCAATATTCGTAAAAAACTTAGGAGCGTTGTGCTTTGTAGCAAATGCTCTTGCAGTTTCTTCATTTCTAGAATAGATCGCAGTTAAATTAAGCAATTTACTATCCTTTGAAGCTTCGATAAAACTTTCTGTAATCCAGCTTGTTCCAATGGTACCTAAATTCATTTTTTCAACTCCTAAAAAATAATTAGTTAACTTTATCTTTACAATCCTAATCGAAAGATATGTTAAAATAAAGTAAAATACATCGAAGGAAGTGACATTTTATGAAGAAAATTTGTGTTTATGCTGGTTCAAATCTTGGGAATAGAGAGTCATTTAGTCTTCAAGCAAAAAAACTAGGTGACTTATTTGCTAGTAATAATATAGATTTAATATATGGTGGATCAAGACTAGGGATTATGGCAGAAATCGCAAATGAAGTATTAAAACAAGGTGGAAATGTCATTGGCATTATGCCTGGTGGATTATTTCGTGGAGAGGTTGCCCATAAAGGGCTAACGCAATTCATTGAGACAGAATCAATGCATGAGCGTAAAGCTTTGATGAACGAGATGTCCGATGGGTTTATTGCACTGCCGGGCGGAATTGGTACTTTCGATGAATTATTTGAAATTATTTGTTGGGCACAAATTGGAATCCACAATAAGCCAATCGGTTTATTAAATGTTGATAACTTCTTTAGCCCTGTGTTAGATTTACTTAAACATGCTATAAAAGAAGGATTTATGAACGAGAATACAATTTCATTATTTGTTGTTGCAGAAAATGCAGACGACCTATTAAAACTAATGCAAAACTATGAGCCACCTGTTATGCAAAATAAATGGAAGCAATTAGAAGGCAAATAAATTTTTCAGACTGCCCGCCAAACGNNGCGCCTCGAAAGACAAGCGCTTGCAATCAGTCTGAAAGTCATGTTTGTGTACCCACAATTTTGTGGGTTTTTTGCGTTTTATTATGAGTTATAATGAAATTCTTGCAGATTTAGAGGGTTTCTAGATCAACGAAGTTCACAACTTATCAACAATGTTCGATATAAATTCGTACTTTTCAGTCTGAATTCACTAGTTATCAACATACCAAATACACTTGAATTTGAATCCTATGACTTTATGAATAAAAAATTACAACTTTATAAACATTGTTCACAACTTTATCAACAAAGTTAGCATTATGTTGCATTCTATCCACAACCAATATTTTGCATAAAAAAAAGGGCTCTTTATGAGAGCAGCCCTTTATCCATCAATTTTCTTGCTTTCTTCTATTTTTAAACCATTTTGCTGGGCTCAATTTTTTACGATAGTTCGTCATAACATCTTTACCTACAAATACTCCACCAATCCAAAACATTCCTTCTCCAAGAATAACTAATAGAGCGATCAGACCAGCTTTTAAGCTCCCAGAAACAGGTAAAAAAGGTAAAGCAAAGATTAATAAATATGGGATAAATGAGCCAAATACTAAGTAATATGGTATTCTTTTCATAAAGTTCTCCTTTCAATTCCTTCCATGAGGATAGCATTAATTATTGAGAAAAGGAAGGGGAAAACTTTACAGTTAGTAAGAGATTATTGCACTTATAGGAGGCCTCAAGATGAATCGAGATATTGTTCTTGAGCTAAAAAGCGTAAATAAGACGATTAGCAATCAAAAGATTATTAAAGATATTAGTTTTGAATTATATAAAGGTGAAGTTTTGGGTTTACTTGGGCCAAATGGTTCAGGAAAAACGACGACAATGCGAATGATCGTTGGACTTATGAGTATCACGAGTGGTGAGATTTATATCCAAGGCAATTCGATTAAGAACAACTTTAAAGAATCGATCAAACAGATCGGAGCAATGATTGAAACTCCTGCATTTTACCCTTTTTATAGTGGGTATAAAAATCTATTGTATTTTGCTCGAATGTTAGAAGGTGTTTCAAAGGAAAGAGTTCTTGAGGTTATTGATTTACTTGGACTTTCGAATGCCATACATAAAAAGTTTTCAACTTATTCCTTAGGGATGAAGCAAAGATTAGGAATTGCTCAAGCGTTATTACATAATCCTTCAATTTTAATATTAGATGAGCCAACTAATGGATTGGATCCAGCTGGAGTAAGAGAAATCCGTGACTATTTAAAACGTATTGCTGAGGTCGAACAAACAGCAATCCTACTTTCTAGTCATCTATTATCTGAAATCGAATTGATTTGTGACCGCTCAATTATTATTCAAAATGGTCAATTTGTTGAATCAATTGATCTGAATGATAAAAGTGGTGAGAAGCTATTTATTGAAATTGTTGTAAAAAGCACGAAAGCTTTTGAAAGTAGCTTTACAAATAAAGATAACAAGTACAAATTTGATGTTATTAATGATCGATCAATTATGTTTGAGATTGATGAAGAAGAGATTCCTTCATTAATGAAAGAATTGGTACTGGCAGGGATAGAGATTTATTATGTAACTCGCAAAAAAGAAAGGCTAGAAGATTTGTTCATTCAATTGACAGGAGGAAATGTCATTGAGTAATTTTATTCGATTAATTGAGAACGAATTACGTAAAATATTTGTTCAAAAATCATTTATCATAACGTTAATTTTACTATTTATCCCGATTATTGTTCTAGGAAGATGGGATTATGTAGAAAAGGAAAGCGGAGCAGCAAAAGCTGAAAACTGGAGAACAGAATTAAAAATAGAAAATAAAAAGATAGAAGAAGCATTAGCAGAGCAAAACTCTTCAGACTTACCAGCATTTGCTAAAGAACAAAAAGAGACATATGAGTTCAATAAGTATCGACTTGCACATAATATTTCACCAATTCAACAACACACTGTGTTGGATTTTATGAAAAAAGGTGCGATCGTAACGAACTTTATAGGAATCCTTCTTATTTATTTTGCAAGTAATATGATGTCAAAAGAGCATCAATGGAAAACGATTAATTTCCTGCTCGTTAAACCATCAACAAGACGAATGATCTATTATGCAAAATTTTTAAGCTTGGTGGTATTATATTTCATCTTTTCTTTTGCAATCATCATCTACTCATTTATTATAGGTAGTGCATTAAACGGCTTAGATTTTAGTGCTCAACCGGTATTACAATATGTGAATAACCATGTAGTAGAGCAAGGTATTTTACCAAGTTTACTAAACGATTACTTAATTAATCTACTACCATACTTATTCTTTGTTGCAGTTGCTTATTTCTTATCAACTGTTTTAAGGACAAGCAGTATTTCTTTATTAATAAGCATAATACTATTAGCAACTTCAGATGTGATCGCAACATTATTAAGAACAAAAAACTGGTCTAAGTTCTTACCATTTATGCACACTGATTTAACGGTTTACACAAAGGGGATCAATATAGAAAACGGCATGAGAATTGAATTTTCTATAGCAGTATTGGTCGTTTATATTTTGTTATTTCTTGTTACTGCTGGCGAACTCTTTAAGAAGAGGGATGTTGCTGGGCAATAGAAAAAAGGATAAGGTAAAACGCCTTATCCTTTTACTCTATTCTTATCTCTCCTTCAGCATTGATCCGTATGGAATGGTGTTAGTAGTAGATGTTTTGTAAACCGAGCAAACGTTGACTTGTGCAGATTTGTTATACTCCCATTTTAGACATGCGTTTTGGTTGTATTCGACAGATGAATCTGTTGTGAAAAAAATAACAGCTAGACTAAAAATAGTAAATCCACCAATTAGGCCTCGTTTAATTTCATCGCAATTTTCTTTAAGCCATAGAATAGATTTGCGCATATACTCCTCCAAGAGTTTAAAATAAATATAAGTAATTCATTCTATGAACAAAAAGGGTAAGATAATACAAATCTATGGATAAGTTTACCTAGAAGAATATTCCAAATAAAAAGGCACCTTTGCCCAAAGATGCCTTTTTTATAACTATTCTATTTTAGTCCTCTTGTTTCAGTAATCCATATAAGAATATATTCATAATTTCATCTACTACTTCTTTTTGTTGGATATATTGTGAGGTTGTTTGGTCCATATTTAAAAAGGCTTGGCTCAAGACTTGGATATAGATTAGTAATGTTTTGTTTTGAACCTCATTTCGAACTAAACCTAGTGAACGTCCTTCATCGATTAGGGAAATCAGCAATTTGAATGATTTGTTCATTGTAAAATCTAAAACTAATTCTTGTAGTTCAGGGTCTTTTTTCATTAATGCTGTAAACATTTCAAGATTAATTATATCAAGACCGTTTTTCTTACGAATAAATAATTCTTTAATTTTTTCTTTAAATGGAATATCACTTGAAAGCATTTGTTTTGTTTCTTCGTATTGTTGATCCATTAATCGAATAATTGTAGCTTTTAGTAGGGCTTCTTTACTACCATAATAATTGTAAATTGATACTTGTGATACATTCGCTAACTTTGCAATATCTGCTATTTTTATATCATTTAAAGGTAATGACAATAATTTAGTCGTGCTTTTTTCAATGCTCTCCATCTTCTGCAGAGTTCGTTTTTTATATCCATCCAATATCGGTACCTCCGTCGCGATCTATACAATAGTATATCATGTTTTGAAATATTTTATTAAAATTATTTCAAAACATATTCTCTTTTTTAGGATTGAGGTATATACTAGTTTTGTAATAAACACAACGGAATATTTCAAAACAAAGCGGGAGGTTCATTTATGTACGCGATTGAAATTAATAATTTAACGAAGACCTATGGCAATTCAAGGGGTATCACAGATATAAGCTTCAATATAGAAGAGGGAGAAATATTCGGATTTATCGGTCCAAATGGTGCAGGTAAATCAACTACAATTCGAACTTTACTCTCGTTAATTTATCCAACGAGTGGTAGTGCAAAAATATTTGGAAAGGACTGTGTACAGTTTGCTCCAGAAATAAAAAAAGAAATCGGTTATTTGCCATCTGAAGTTTTTTATTATGACAATATGAAAGTGATGGATTTGTTAAAATACTCAGCTAGTTTTTATAAAAAAGATTGCACGAAACGAATAAAAGAATTAGCTGAAGTAATGGACCTCGATTTAACGAAGAAAATTGATGATTTATCTTTAGGGAATAAAAAGAAGGTAGGGATTGTCCAAGGATTACTTCATGAACCGAAGTTAATCATATTGGATGAACCGACAAGTGGTCTTGATCCTTTAATGCAACAAAGATTTTTTGACTTATTAGAGGAGGAAAACAAAAAAGGAGCAACGATTTTATTTTCATCTCACATTTTAAGTGAAGTTCAGCGTTTATGTGATCGAGTTGCAATTATTAAAGAAGGTAAGATTGTGACAGTAGAAAAAATAAGCACATTACAAGAAAACAATTACAAACGATTTAATATAGATAGTCAAAACGGTGTAGATCCAAATTTCTTCAATATACCAGGTGTAAATAATATTGAAATCAAAGGTAAAACGATTAGCTTTATTTTTAAAGGTAATATCAATAAAGTTTTAAAGAAAATAGCGGAAATCGAAATTGAAAACTTATGGATTGAAGAGCCTGACCTGGAGGAAATTTTCTTACATTATTATGAAAAGGAGGCCTAATAAGCAATGAATATTTTTTTACATGAATTAAAAGCTTATCGGAAATCCACCTTTATTTGGACAGCTTCTTTAATGGCAATCGTCGTTTTTTTCTTATCTTTATTTCCAGCTATAGCAAAGGATTATGTACAATTCTCAAAAGTGTTGGAAGGTTATCCTGAGGGAGTAAGAAAAGCACTTGGACTTGAAATTGAGAGCTTTGGAAATGTTTTAGGATTTTATTCTTACGTATTCATTTATATTTCACTTTGTGGAGCAATTCAAGCCATGATTTTAGGTACTTCAATTATTTCAAAGGAAGTACGTGAAAAAACAGCCGATTTTCTTCTAACAAAACCAGTAACTAGAACAAAAGTTATGACTTCAAAGATTTTTGCTGGTGTTGTTTCGTTAGCGATTACAAATGTATTCTATTTGGTTGCAACGATTATGATGGCTCAGCATGTAAAAACAGCGGATTATAGTAGTAAGTCAATTATTTTACTTTCTGTATCGTTATATATAACACAATTACTATTTTTTGGAATAGGCATTTTAGTATCAGTTGTATTCCCAAAAATCAAAGTGGTACTATCAATTTCTCTTGCGATTGTTTTTGGATTTTTCGTAGTTGGTATGGTAGTAGCAACAGATGAAAGCAATGCCAAACGTTTTCTATCACCTTTTAAATATTTTGAACCGAAATATATCATTGCTCATTCAAAATTTGAATCAAACTTTTTATTCGCGTCGATTGGAATTATTCTCGTTTCAATCATTGTAAGCTACATGATTTATAAGAAAAGGGATATTCACGCGGTATAAATTATAGGAAAGGGAGGGTGGAAATGAATTTATTTTTAAGAGAAATGAAGACATATCGAAAATCGATTATTTTTTGGTGTATCGGAATTGTTTTTTTAGTCGGTAGTGGAATGGCAAAATATAAAGCTACAGCATCCAATGGCCAAATAACCGACCTTTTTAATCAAATGCCGAAATCTCTTCAAGCTATTATGGGCTCAGGAGCACTAGATTTATCAAAGGCAAGCGGATATTTTGGCATCTTAGTTTTATATTTATATTTAATGGCAACGATTCATGCGGCAATGTTAGGGGCTAATATAATTGCGAAAGAAGAGCGAGATAAAACAGCCGAGTTTTTATTTGTAAAACCTATTTCTAGAATGAAGATCATAACTTCTAAGTTAATGAGTGCTGTAGTAAACGTCCTTATTTTTAACGTTATTACGTGGATATCTAGCGTACTAATAGTAGGAAAGTATAGTAAAGGTGAGCATGTAAATGGTGATATAGCTGTGGTAATGGTCGGGATGTTTATTTTACAGCTATTATTTTTAGTAATTGGTTCGGCTATAGCTGCAGTTTGTAAAAATTCTAAAAAGGCTGCCTCTTATGCAACTGGTATTCTACTAATCACATTTATCATATCAATTGCAATTGATTTAAATGATCGGATTGAAGGTTTGAAATATCTTACGCCGTTTAAGTACTTTGAAGCGAAAAATATTATGTATGGTGGAGGATTTGACGGTATTTATACAACTATATCGATCGGATTAATTATTATATTAACGATTGTCACGTATGTTTCGTTTAAGAAACGGGACTTGCATTTGTAGGGAAAAGCAATTAAATAGAAGAACCAATTGTGTCAAAATCTAAGATAGGAATATTTTGGATTTGTTGACACTTTTTTTATTAAATATTATATTCAGAAAATATTGACATATATTATTAATCGCAATACCTTTATTATAGTAGGTTATTTCTTGCAAGGGGGTAAAACGAGGGGATGTTTCAGCCAACAAAAGAATTTGCAGAATTTCTAGATCAAAAAGATTCATTATCAAATTATCGTGATGAGTTCTACTTACAACCCAATACGATCTATTTAGATGGAAATTCGCTAGGACTTCTTTCAAAAAGAGCAGAACAAAGTTTACTAGATTTATTAGATTCATGGAAGACACTTGCAATCGATGGATGGATGCTGGGCGATCATCCATGGTATTATTTTGCAGAAAAATTGGGAGCATTAAGTGCACCATTAGTCGGGGCAAAAGAGAATGAAGTGATTGTAACTGGTTCAACAACTACAAATCTTCATCAATTAATTGCATCTTTTTACCACCCAAATGGTCAAAAAACGAAAATATTAGCGGATGAATTAAACTTTCCGTCAGATATTTATGCTATTCAAAGTCAATTAAAATTAAAGGGCTTTGACCCAGCAACTCACTTAATTCAAGTTAAAAGCCGTGATGGTCGAACAATTAGAGAAGAAGACATTATTGAAGCAATGACTGATGAAATTGCCTTAATTATTCTTCCAACTGTTTTATATCGAAGCGGTCAATTATTAGATATAGAGCGCCTAACAAAAGCTGCACATGAGCGTGGAATTGTAATTGGTTTTGATGGATGCCATTCTGTTGGCGCAATCCCTCACAAGTTCCATGAATGGGATGTGGATTTTGCTTATTGGTGTAATTATAAGTATTTAAATAGTGGACCAGGTGGAGTGGGAAGTTTATTCGTTCACGAAAAGCATTTTGGAACAATGCCTGGATTAGCTGGTTGGTTCGGTTCAAATAAAGAAAAGCAGTTCGATATGAAGCATGAATTTGTTCCATCTGATACAGCTGGTGCTTATCAAATCGGTACACCACATATTCTAAGCATGGCGCCGCTTGCTGGCTCACTTGAAATGTATAAAGAAGCTACAATTGAGCGAATTCGCGAAAAGTCATTACACAGTACAGCTTATTTAATGAGCTTAATCAATGAAGAATTAAGTGATTTTGATTTTACAATTGGTAATCCACTTGATGATTCATATCGTGGTGGACATGTTTGTCTTGAACACGATGATGCTGCAAGGATTTGTAAAGCATTAAAGTTAAATGGGATTGTTCCAGACTTTAGAGCACCAAACGTAATCAGATTAGCACCAATCGCATTTTATACTTCTTATGTAGATGTTTGGAATAGTGTACAAATCTTAAAGAAAATCATGGTTGAGAAACAATATGAACAGTTTAAGAATGAACGAGAAATCATCGCTTAGGAGTTGTATAAAATGACATTAATCGATATATCAAGAAGACTTGAAGATGGTATGCCTGTATGGCCAGGTGATACAAATTTTTCGTTCCAATTAAGTTGGACAAAAGAAGAAAGTGGCTCTGTTAATGTTGGGAAGTTAACTTTAAGTACTCATACTGGAACGCATATTGATGCGCCATTTCATTTTGATGAAAATGGAAAGAGAGTCATAGATTTAGATCCTAATTTATATGTAGGCATTGCAAAAGTAATCGAGCTGATTGAAGTAGATAGCATTAAAAAGTCGGATTTAGAAGCTTTTCAATTCGATGGTGTAGAACGTCTTTTAATTAAAACAAACTCATGGAAAAATGATAGCGTTTTCCCAGAGAGAATTCCACATATTGAAAAGGATGCAGCAGAGTTTTTACACGAAAAAGGCGTTAAATTAGTTGGAGTAGATGTACCTTCAGTAGACCCACTTGATAGTAAAGAATTAGAAGCACATCATGCTCTTCATCATGCCGGTATTCATATTCTCGAATCGATTGATTTAAGAAATGTAACTCCAGGTGAGTATGAGCTTATTGCATTACCGCTACCATTAACAGATGCAGATGGTAGTCCAGTACGAGCGGTTTTACGAAAATTAGTTTAGGGGGAAAAAGGAAATGACACAAGAGCAAAAAAAATTGACAGATTACGAGAAGTATATTCGAACAGAAGAATTATTAAGTTTACAAAAACCTGATGAAGAATTATTTTGTCCGGATGAATTAACGTTTCAAACGGTTCACCAAATTGCTGAGTTGCATTTTAAATTAATCATCCAATCTATTCATTTTGCAGATCAACATATGCGTGCAAAAGAGGTTACGAAAGCAACACATCATTTACAACGCATTAATAATCATTTAGTACATTTACCAGCGGTTTTTGACATGGTAAAACTAGTAAGTCCAAGTGACTATCATATTATTCGTTTAGCTTTAGGTAGAGGTAGCGGTCAAGATTCTCCAGGATTTAATGAAATCTTAAAATTAGGTCCAACACTTTGGCAGCCTTTTAAAGATTTATTAGATGAAAATTTACTTACACCTGTTCAATTACATCAAGATGCAGCTAAAAACTTTGAGTTATTCCAATTAATGCAAGAATTAACTTGCTTCGATGAAAAATTCCAATCATTCCGCAGACAGCATATTCAACTTGTTCGTCGCATGATTGGTATGAATACAAAGAGCTTAAAAGGAGTACCAGCAGAAGCATTAGAACGTGCTGTACGATTTGAATTTTATCCTGAATTATGGCAAACGGTTTGTGACTTAACAGATTTAACTGGATCAAGCTATAATCCAAAGCCACTTTAATTTAAAAGGTTGATAGGAGAAAAAACAGATTCGATTATTCGGATCTGTTTTTTTTTTACTTAAAATGGAAAAATTGCATTATGGGTATGATAAGCCCATATGATTTTTTATTAGAGCGGGGTGAGTTCATGGAAAAAAATCTTCAAAAGCAATTAGACTTTGCTGCTTTTTTAAGTGTTATTTCCTACTTAGTTCTTGCGAGTGTAAAAATACTTGTTAGTTTTTATACAAATTCTAGTGCTCTTTTAGCTGATGGACTTAACAATGTGACTGATATTGGTGCAACTTTGGCTGTATTTATCGGAATAAGAATCGCAAGAAAACCGAGAGATTTAGACCATCCGTATGGACATTCAAGAGCAGAGCAAATAGCTACTTTAATTGCATCTTTTATTATGATGTCAGTTGGTTTACAGGTTATTATTGAAAATATTCGATCACTTTTCGTTGGAGAATATGAGACTCCGAATAGACTAGCAGCTGTAGTGGCATTTGCTTCTGGAATTTTTATGTTTGGCATTTATTTTTATAATAATAAAGTTGCCAAGAAAACAAAGAGTAAGGGGCTTGAGGCTTCAGCAAAAGATAATTTTTCCGATGCATTAGTTAGCTTCGGAACGACGATTGGTGTTCTAGGTGCTTCGATTGGTTTTCCTATTATCGATCCAATCGCGGCCATTTTAGTAGGTGCGATAATTTGCAAAACAGCATGGGAGATTTTTTATGATGCAACCCTCCTATTAACGGATGGATTCGATCCAGAAGAAATGAATCTCTTTACAGAAACAGTTGATAAAGTACCAGGCGTACATAAAGTTGTAGATTTAAGAGCAAGAATGTACGGGAATACAACAATCGCAGATGTAGTCATTGAAGTAGACGGCGGAATAGATGTGAGTAAAAGTCACGGTATCACAGACCAAATCGAAATGATCTTAAGTGAACAACATGGAATCCAATATACACACATTCATGTTGAGCCATTAAGGTCAGGGAGAGCAGGAAAGGATTAGTTGGATAATAACGGGAAAGGGGATTGAAAAAGAATTTAAACTTTTTCAATCCCCTTTTTATTTAATTCATATCTTGCTTAATAAATACGATGAAAGAGATTAGTAATGCTGATATTCCCCATATTGCTAAATTCATAATAGAGAAGTGCATGTTTAATCCCTCGATGGACGGGAGTTGACCGGCTAAGTAGTCAGTTAGGCCAAGGTTTACACTAAAGAAATATTTTGCTCCTGACCATGATGTAGCGAGTCCGCTTAGAACGCTTCCTGTTATTAAAGCGGCTAGCATAATACCCATTGCAGCGGGTGTTGTTCGTACTAATACGGATACCATAAATGAAAGAGTTCCGATTATTATACAAACAAACCAAGCAAGTCCAAAGGCCATAATAATGTATTGCCATTGGGGAATCAGTTGAACCGAATCAGTTAGTAGCTGGTTATTTTTGATGACAAATCCTGTTAACACAGGTACTGTCCAGCCCTTAAAACTGAAAACAAATCCTGAAACGACATATGCCAATACGCCGTATAGAACGAGTAGAAAAGAGATTAATAAACAAATGGATATGTATTTACTAAGTAACACCTTCCATCTTTTGATTGGACGGGTAAGTAGGATTTTTATCGTACCGTCGCTTCGCTCACCAGATATAATATCGATTGTGATGACCATGACCAATAAAGGTAAAAGTAGCCACCCAATACTTTGTTCAATTAATTTTCGTATAAATGTAGGTGCACCTGGAGTAGTAGGGTTTATGTCGTTATCCAAATAATATTGCTCTTGATCAATTTGAACCTTTAACCAACTTTTCCATTCTTCAGGTATTCCTGATGAATTTAATCTATTTTGTTGGTCGACTATTTTTTGTTGAAGTGCTACTTTCCAATTATCAGTACCAAGTCTTTTAATTGTTTCTTCAGTTTGCTGCAGTTGAGCATAAACAAAAATAGGGATTAACACTGCTAAAATGAAAAAAATAACAAGTATTCTTCTTTTCCTTACCATTTTTTCAATTTCGTTAAAGACGAGTCTAATTAGTTCAGCCACGAACTTCGCCTCCAGTCATTTCCATGAATAAATCTTCCAATGTTTCAGACATTGTTTTAACGCCATTCACTTGTACATCTTCTGCTACGAATTGTTGAATGACCTCATTTATATTAAGAGGCGACATTCGGCACAGTATAAGCTCATCCTTTATTATGATATCTTGAATCGTAGAATCCTTTTTTAATATATCTAGCCCTTTTTGTATTGGAGAAACTCGCCATTCAACTCTTTCAGCAGCTTCCTTTACTAATTCTTTTACTGTTGAAACTCTAATCATTTTCCCTTTATTTATAATTCCTACGCGATCGCAAATCATTTCGATTTCACTTAATAAATGACTTGAAATAAATACACTTATATTTTGCTCTTTTACTAGCATATGAATAAATTCACGTAATTCACGAATACCGGCTGGGTCTAAACCATTAGTTGGTTCATCTAAAATAAGAAGTTTAGGGCCTCCAAGTAACGCTTGAGCAATTCCTAATCTTTGCTTCATACCGAGTGAATACGTCTTTACTTTTTCATGAATTCGATCCGTTAATTTTACTAAATTTACGACTTCACTTATTTTTTTATCATCTTTAATTCCTAACATTCTCGCAAATTGATTTAGATTCTCCCATCCAGTTAAATAACTGTATAATTCTGGATTTTCTACAATACATCCAATTTGTTGCATCGCTTCTTTGAAATGAGTTTTAACTGGATAACCAGCGATTTCAATTGTTCCTTTTGATGGTTTGATTAATCCGACTAGCATTCGTATAGTTGTTGTTTTTCCAGCTCCATTTGGACCTAGAAAGCCAAATACTTCACCTTCATAAACTTCAAATGAAACGTTATCGACTAGTACTTTTCCTTTAATACCCTTTGTAACACCCTCTAATTTAAGAACTTTATTCATTCGACTCACCTCGAAGCTGACTTCCTATTTTACTAGTTAAGCGATTGGCCATTTCTATATAACCGTCTTTGTTGGGATGAAAATGGTCAGTGTACAAATATTTCTTTTCTTCGTTAAAAAATAAATCGAATGTTGGAATGACGTAAGCATTTTTAGTTTGAAGTACCGATAATTCGAGTAGATTGTTCCATCTAGATACAAAGCTTGACGATGCATCCAAACCTTGAACATTATGAAATGGATTATAATAACCAAACGCATAAATAGATGCTGTAGTATTTTTTTGACGTATTAGTTTAAAAATTGATTGTAGATTATTTTTAAACGTTTTTTCATCTGGTCGATATGTCTTTAAAAATTGTTCATTTAATTGATTAGCGCCAGGAAATAAATCATTACTTCCAATGGAAAGAACAATTATGTCCGCAGTGCCAATCGTTTCTTGTATATTATTTTTCTTTAAATCGTTAAGTAAATTTGATGTTTTTGCGCCACTAACAGCTAAATTAGTGATCGTTGTTGGTTGTTTATATTCTTTTTGTAGAATGGTTTTTAATCTTCCTACATAACCTGTTCCTTCATCATCACCGACACCACGCGTAAGTGAATCTCCTAATGCAACAATCTTCAGTTTATTGTTTTTGTGAACAATGTCATTTTGATTATTTTTCTGTGCATTATTATCCACAATTAGTTTGCTTTTTTGAGGATTTAAAACAGAATAAGCACCTTTCACGAAGCCATATGATAATAAGAGAAAACAAAGCAATGAAAAAAACATGATAAACCGAACAAAATGATTGTATTTCAAATTTCACACCACCAAAAAAGGAAAAATTTTCATTATAAAATCATTATTACCATAATAAAATTAGATTTGCACGAAAAAACCTGTCCTCAAAAAAAGAAGACAGGTAGATTCGTTTTATGAGGCACGTTTTAATTCTTTTACTTCTAATTTTTGTTCATTATTTAGGAAGTAATATGCCATTCCGACACCAACTGAACCACCAATAATATTTCCAAGTGTCACTGGAATTAAATTATGCAATACATCACTAAATGAAAAGGCTATATCATGTGGCATAATATAAGATAATGTAAAGACAGCTATATTTGCGATACTGTGTTCATAACCAGAGAAAAAGAAAGCAAATACTAATAAAAAGATCAGGAGCATTTTTGCTAAATCATCTTTAAATCTAGTTGGTAAAAAACAAGCAAGACAGACAAGCCAATTACATAAAATACCTTTAAAAAATAAGTGGAAAAATGATGCGTGAATTTTATGGTCAACTACACCTGTTAAAAAATGATCGGTAGGAAAATCCTTTGCTAGACCTGTAAAAAAATAAATAATCGCAAAAATAAATGCTCCAATAATATTGCCTGAGTAACATGCAATCCAGTTTTTTACTAAATCTAGTTTTGAAGTTTTTTTAGCTAAAGTTGAAAACGTAAAATACATGGTATTACTAGTAAATAATTCTCCTCCGCCATAAATAATCATAATTAATGCTGTGGAGAAAACAAGTGGATAAGCTACAGATGAAAATGGTGAATTTTGCAATCTAAATAATTCGGCTAATTTTAAACAGACAATGAGAATAAAGCTTATATAAATAGAAGCTAAGGCAGCACGAGTTAAATATTTAATTAAGCTTTGGTCTAGTATTTTCTTTTTTTTAAGAGCTAAATCAATACAATATTGGATACTATCTCGTTCCAAATGGTTTCACTCCCTATGCGCTCGATTAATCACATACATAGTATACAAACAAAAAATGTAGATAAGTATGTGAAATTATGAACAAATTATGAAATTGAACAAGTTATATACCATTTATTATTTTTACTTTACATTTTTAAATAATCCTCTTATTACTGGTTGAAGATATAATATAATTTCATAGTAAACAGGTTTAGGGAAAAAAAGGAAAGATTCAAATTAGATTTTGAAAACTTACTAATAATATGGAGAGGTGATTTCGATTGGAAAATGAATTTGAAGCAAAATTTGATGCGTTACTAAAAAAATATACGGAATTGTTATTAGGAGATTGGTCAGAGGAAAAACAAGCAAAAGTGGAAAAGTGGGTTATGTATACATACATATCAAAATCAATGCCCGCTTTAGTAAAACATTGGAATGATACATATCCTCAAGCTAAAGATGAAGTTGTTAATTTAATTAAAGAGATTAAAACGTTAAATGACCAGCATAGAGAAGCTATGGCTAACAAAAATAAGCAATAATATTTATCCATAATTTTCAAAGATGACGACATATATAAATTATGATAATATAATATTAAGTAAGGGCATACATTTTTCAATAAACAAAATTCGACAAATTATTAAATAATTGTTTTAACAAATTTCAATAGATGATACATTAGTAATATATAGAGAGAAAAGTAAAGTTTAATTTTGGGGGTAGAGTAATGGAACAAGTTATGAAGAATGCTTTTTTATTTATGTCTAAAAATAAGTTTTTGACTAAAATGGCTAAAAAATATGGCCTAAGATTTGGTGCAGGACGTTTTGTTGCAGGCGAAACAATCGATTTAGCTACAAAAGTTATTAAGGACTTAAATAAAAAGAATTTAAAAGTAACAATTGATTATCTTGGAGAATTCGTTGACACGGTTGAAGAAGCAAATGAAATGGCTGATCACTGTATCGAAGCAATTGAGGCGATTGGAAAAGAAAAATTAAATTCACAATGTTCTCTTAAAATGACTTCAATGGGTCTTGATATTTCTGACGAGTTAGTATTAGCAAATATGCGTCGTATTTTAGAGGCAGCTAAAAAGAGTGGCGTATTCGTTACAATCGATATGGAAGATTTCACTCGTTGTGAAAAAACAATTCGTATCTTTAAGCAATTAAAATCTGAGTACGATAATATCGGTACTGTTATTCAAGCTTATTTATACAGAACTGAAAACGATATTACAGATTTAAACAGTTTAAAACCAAACTTACGTTTAGTAAAAGGTGCTTATAAAGAGCCTGCTGAAGTGGCATTCCCAGAGAAAAAAGATGTGGATGAAAACTTCAAAAAAATCATTAAAATGCACTTATTAAACGGTAACTTTACTGCAATCGCTTCACATGATGAAGCAATGATTGAGTATACAAAACAATTAGTAAAAGAACATAATATTCCTAATGATCAATTTGAGTTCCAAATGTTATACGGAATTCGTACAGAGCGTCAATTAGAGCTTGTTAAAGAAGGCTATAATATGCGAGTTTATGTTCCTTATGGTACTGACTGGTACGGATACTTCATGCGTCGTCTTGCAGAACGTCCTGCAAACGTTGCGTTCGTATTAAAAGGTATGTTCAGTAAATAATTTTAAAATTAAAGGCTAACTAAAAAGGATTGAGTGAGGATCCTTTTTAGTCAGCCTTTTTCTCTTTATACAGGATTTTTTTGTGATAAGTAGTTAGTAGTAAAACAACATTATTCATATCATTGCTTTAGTCAGCAAGGTCCTAGTTTTGCTATTAAATTTGAGTGAAAAAAGCTTACTGACCCATGTTTTTTTTACCGTACTGCTGATTGTTACTTTGTCTACCTTTTTCTTCTTTTTGATCTCCATGGCTTGCATTACCTTGAACACTTGCTGCACTAACTCCACCCTTTGATGGATTTCTTTCACGTTTCATATCTTATCACCTCCATTTCTTAGACTAACCTATTTAAATAAACTTATTAGTAAAAAATGGGGTGTAATAAAAAAAGCAGAGGAGGAATTTAAATCATAAATAAAATTTTATTAATTTGAACTTTTTGTTTATTGCGAAAAATAAGAATTTATCATATAGTGGAAGAAGAGGGCTCATTGATAATGGATTGGTTTATCCAGAAAGTGAATGAGTATTCATTCAAGATATGAGGAGGAGAAATGCATATGATCCAAAAAATTAAAAAAGCCGCTGTACTCGGCTCTGGTGTGATGGGATCTGGTATCGCTGCACACTTGGCAAACATAGGTATTCCAACATTACTACTTGATATTGTCCCAAGAGAACTAACTAAGGAAGACGCTGCAAAAGGTCTTTCTACTGATTCCAAAGAATTTCGTAATCGATTTAGTCAAACGGCTATTCAGAAATTATTGAAACAAAAGCCAGCTCCTCTTGCATCTAAGAAAAACTTAACGTTAATTCAAGCAGGTAACTTTGAAGATGACATGAGTCGTTTAAGCGAAGTTGACTGGATTATTGAAGTAGTTGTTGAAAATTTAGCAATTAAAAAACAAGTATTAGCAAAGGTAGATGCATACCGCAAACCAGGCTCAATCGTGAGCTCAAATACATCTGGTATTTCAATTGAAGCAATGTCTGAGGACTGTTCAGATGACTTCAAGAAACATTTCTTAGGCACTCACTTTTTTAACCCACCACGTTATTTAAAATTATTAGAAGTTATTCCTACTAAATATACATCTGAAGAAGTACTTACATTTATGAAAAGTTTTGGAGAAGACGTTTTAGGTAAAGGCGTTGTATTAGCAAAAGATACTCCAAACTTTATTGGAAACCGTATTGGAACTTACGGATTACTTGTAACTGTACAAGAAATGCTACAAGGCGGATACAGTGTTGGAGAAGTTGATTCAATTACTGGTCCAATGATTGGGCGTCCTTCTAGTGCTACATTCCGTACATTGGATGTAGTTGGATTAGATACATTTATCCATGTTGCAAACAATGTTTATGAGCTTGTAGAAGGCGAAGAGAAAGAAGTATTTAAAGTTCCAGAATTTATGAAGGAAATGGCAAATCGTAATTGGCTTGGAAGTAAGTCTGGGCAAGGATTCTTCTTAAAGCAAGGTAAAGAAATCTTAGAATTAGATCCAAGCACATTTGAATACGGAGAAAGAAAAAGCTTGAAAACGGCTTCAACTGAAAGCATCAAACAAGTTAAAGGCTTAGCGAATAAGTTGAAAGCGCTTGTATACGCTGATGATCGTGCAGGTAATTTCTTATGGAGCATTATTAGCCCGGTATTAGTGTATTCAGCTGAATTGTCTGGTGAAATTTCTGATAACATCGTCGGAATTGACCAAGCAATGAAGTGGGGATTTGGCTGGGATTTAGGACCATTTGAAATTTGGGATGCAATTGGTGTATCTAAATCAGTCGTACGAATGGAAAGCGAAGGTCTAACTGTACCGAATTGGGTTAAGAATATGATCGATAGTGGCAACGAAACATTTTATAAGCAAGATAATGGAGTGACTAGCTTCTATCATAATGGTCAATTTGAAGAGCTAGTAAGAAACGAAAAAGAAGTTAAATTAAGTGTTTTAAAAGAACAAGGTCGAATTATTAAACAAAATTCAGGTGCAAGTTTAATTGACCTTGGAGATGGAGTTGCATGTTTAGAATTCCATACAAAGAGCAATGCAATTGGTATGGATATTACGCAAATGATTAACTTCGCAGTTGATGAAGTTTCAAAAAATTTTAAAGGCTTAGTTATTGGTAACCAAGCTAAAAACTTCTGCGTTGGTGCTAATTTAGCAATGATTTTAATGGAAGCGCAAGATGACAACTATTTTGAAATCGAAATGGTTGTTAAAGGATTCCAACAAGCAATGATGAAAATTAAGTACTCAGATAAGCCGGTAGTTGTAGCTCCTTACGGTATGACACTAGGTGGCGGTACTGAAATTTGTTTACCAGCTGCTAGCGTAGTTGCCTCTTCTGAAACTTATATGGGCTTAGTAGAAGTTGGAGTAGGCTTAATCCCAGGCGGGGGCGGTAGTAAAGAGCTTTACATTAAACAATTAAAACAGTTCCCAGAAGGTGTTGAGTTTGACTTGCAAGGTCTTGCAAATCGTGTATTTGAGACAGTTGCAATGGCAAAAGTATCGACTTCTGCTCAAGAAGCATTTGAAAATGGATTCTTAAATCATGATGATCGCAAAGTATTTAATGCAGATCACTTAATTTATGAAGCAAAACAACGAGTACTTGAGTTATATGAAGCAGGCTATAGCGCTCCAATTCGTGAAAAAGTACCAGTAGTTGGTGAGTCTGGGTATGCAACTTTATTAGCTGGTGCAAACTCAATGTACTATTCTGGCTATATTAGTGAACATGATTTAACAATTGCTAAGAAATTAGCGTATGTAATTGCAGGTGGAAAAGTACCATTCGGAACGTTAGTAGACGAAGAGTATTTATTAAATATTGAACGTGAAGCATTTTTAAGTTTAATTTCTGAAATGAAATCTCAAGCACGTATGCAACACATGCTTGTAAAAGGAAAACCGTTACGTAATTAATCTAAAGATGGAGGGAAGAACATGAGAGAAGCTGTTATTGTAGCGGGTGCGAGAACACCTGTAGGTAAAGCGAAAAAAGGATCACTAGCAACAGTTCGTCCAGATGATTTAGGAGCATTAGTTGTAAAAGAAACATTAAAGCGCGCGGGAAATTACGATGGTCCAATCGATGATATTATTTTTGGTTGCTCATCGCCGGAAGCTGAGCAAGGATTCAACATGGCGCGTAATATTGGAGCACTAGCTGGATTACCGCATTCAGTTCCAGGAATTACAGTGAACCGTTATTGTTCTTCAGGTCTACAAAGTATTGCTTATGCAAGTGAACGAATTATGTTAGGCCATTCTGAAGCTATTATTGCAGGCGGAGCAGAATCTATGAGTTTACTTCCAATGGGAGGGCATGTTGCTCGTTTAAATAGTAGATTAGTAGAAAATGCACCAGAGTATTATATGGGTATGGGGCATACTGCTGAGCAGGTTGCCAACCGTTATGGTATTTCAAGAGAAGATCAAGATGCTTTTGCGGTACGTAGTCATCAGCGCGCTGCAGCAGCTATTAAAGAAGGGCGTTTTGTAGACGAAATCGTTCCAGTTGATGTAACGCTACGTTCAGTTAACGCAAACAATAAATTAGAAGAAAAGAATTTTACTTTCTCTCAAGATGAGGGTGTTCGTGAAGGTACATCTTCTGAAGTATTAGCTAAATTAAGACCAGCATTTAATGTAAGAGGTTCAGTTACGGCTGGAAACTCTTCTCAAACAAGTGATGGGGCAGCAGCAGTTTTAGTAATGGATCGCGAAAAAGCAGAAGCTGAAGGACTAAGTCCATTATTAAAGTTCCGTTCTTTTGCAGTCGCTGGTGTAGCTCCTGAGGTTATGGGAATCGGACCTGTTGAAGCAATTCCAAAGGCACTTAAATTAGCAGGTTTAAGCTTATCTGACATTGGAATATTTGAATTAAATGAAGCCTTCGCTTCTCAATCAATTCAAATTATTCGTCACTTAGGTCTTGATGAAGACCGTGTAAACGTAAACGGTGGGGCGATTGCATTAGGGCATCCACTTGGTTGTACTGGTACTAAACTAACTTTATCTTTATTGCATGAGATGAAGCGTCGCGGAGAACAGTTCGGTATCGTAACAATGTGCGTAGGTGGCGGAATGGGTGCTGCTGGAGTATTTGAATTAGTGTAATAGATGTACGTAAATAGATTGGTAGAATCATGTCTTCAAACAAGTAAATAGAAAATAGGAGGAATTTACGATGGAAAAAACAATCGGTAACTTACTTAAAGGCGGAAGCTTTTTAACAACAGAAGTGACTTTTGATAAAGTTTTTACACCAGAGGATTTTTCAGATGAGCATAAATTAATTGCAAAAACAACTGAAGATTTTGTAGTTAATGAAGTTTTACCTGAATTAGAATATTTAGAGCAACACGAATTTGATCGTACTGTAAGATTATTAAAACAAGCTGGCGAGCTAGGATTATTAGCAGCAGATGTGCCAGAAGAGTATGGTGGAATCGCACTAGATAAAATTAGCTCAGCATTAATTACAGAAAAAATTTCACGTGGTGGTGGATTCTCACTTTCTCAAGGAGCGCACGTAGGGATCGGTACACTTCCAATCGTATTATTTGGAAATCATGATCAAAAGCAACGCTATTTACCAGGATTAGCATCAGGTGAGAAATTTGCAGCTTATGCATTAACGGAGCCAGGTTCAGGGTCAGATGCATTAGGAGCAAAAACTGTTGCTAAATTAAATGCTGAAGGAACTCACTACATTTTAAATGGTGAGAAACAATGGATTACAAACTCTGCGTTTGCAGATGTATTTGTTGTATATGCAAAAATTGATGGGGAGCACTTCTCAGCATTTATCGTTGAGAGAGATTATGAAGGTGTTTCGACTGGTCCAGAAGAAAAGAAAATGGGGATTAAATCATCTTCAACTCGTACATTAATATTAGAAGATGTAAAAGTTCCTGTAGAAAACCTTTTAGGTGAAATTGGAAAAGGTCATGTTATTGCATTTAATATTTTAAATATTGGTCGTTATAAATTAGCTGTTGGTACAGTTGGTGGATCGAAACGTGCTTTAGAATTATCTGCAACGTATGCTAACCAACGCCAACAATTCAAAACACCAATTGCAAAATTTAGTTTAATTCAAGAAAAATTAGCTAATATGGCTACAAAAATTTATGCAAGTGAAAGTTCAGCATATCGTACTGTAGGACTTTTTGAGGATCGCTTTAGTCAATTAACTGAAGAGCAAGCAAAAGATCCAAAAGCAGTAGCAGCTGCTGTAGCAGAGTATGCAATTGAATGTTCATTAAATAAATTCTTCTGTTCAGAAGTATTAGACTATGTAGCTGACGAAGGAGTACAAATCCACGGTGGTTATGGCTTCATGGCTGAATATGAAATTGAGCGTATTTACCGTGATTCTCGTATTAACCGAATTTTTGAAGGAACAAACGAAATTAATCGTTTAATTGTACCAAGCACTTACCTTCGAAAAGCAATGAGCGGAGAGCTTCCATTACTTCAACAAGCTCAACAAATTCAAGAAGAGTTAATGATGTTAATGCCTGAAGAAGTTGGAGACGCTCCTTTAGAGCAAGAAAAATATTTAGTACGTAATGCGAAAAAAATCGCAATCATGATCGCTGGTTTAGCAGTTCAAAAATTTGGTAAAGGATTAAGCACAGAACAAGAGATTCTAGTAAATATTGCAGATATCGTAAGTAATATTTACGCAATGGAATCGACAGTTCTACGTACTGAAAAAGCGATCAATAAAGTAGGTTTAGAAAAATCAAACCAAAAATTACTTTATACTCAAGTTTTCTGCCAAGAAGCATTTAATGAAATCGAAGCTCATGCGAAAGAAACACTTGTTGCTGTGGAGTCTGGTGATACTTTAAGAATGATGACTTCAGCACTTCGTAAGTTTACACGTCATACGCCAATTAATGTCATCGCGAAGAAACGCGAAATTGCAGCAAATGTTTTAGATGAAGAGCGTTATACTGTTTAATTATAAAAAAACTGCTGATCTGTTGATTGGCAGTTTTTTTCTCTTATTATTGAAAAAACTAGCAAGATTAAGTTAATAACTGAATAAATTTCTTTTCATGTTCAATGTTAATTTGAGACTTAAACTTCCAGTACATTTGAAGACATTGTTTAAATCTCTGTAAGTGTTCGAATTCATAAGCTCTATTCGCTACATCTAAAAGTTCATGAAGACCTTCATCAAATTTATTTTGTGCGCAATGATACAAAGCAAGTGTACCACCCAACTGCATTAATGCATAACCTTGGTAAGCGAGCGCTCTTCCGTAGTAATATCCTTCTCTGGCTGTGAGCTCTAATTTCTTCGCATAATACATTGTCTTTTTCCACTGATTATTCTCATAATACACTTGTGATATCCATTTATAAGTTAATATTTGGAAATCGTATGGCATATATTGCAAGTGCTTTAAAGCTAGTGTTATAGATTGTTGCTCTTCTTCAGTACCCCTTACCAAATAAAATTTCCTAAAATAGCTAATGGCAACTCGAATCCTTTTGCAGCACAAGTATATAAAAATGGTTCACTTCTTCGTTTATTTAAAAATCCATTTTCAAGAAAACACTCAGCGATATAATACAGATAGAATGTATCTTCATCTAACCCGAATGCTTTTGTTAATGAATCTAAATTATGTAAGGAAAGAGATTGTTTACTATTTAAAATTCTACTTATTTCACTTATATGAAGACCGGACTTTTTGGATAGCATTGTCTTATTCAAATTATTCTCATGCATATGACGTAAGATCTTGTACAGCAACTTACTATTCACTTTCGTTTCCTTCTTTCTTTCAGTATGATTTATATCATTTTATATAAAGGAATCTAAATATTATTAGTCTGTGAATGCACCTAATGCTATATTTTACTATAATTTAATATAAATTCATAATATTCTGACGTTAAGAAAGTTTAGGAAATTAAAATACAATTGTGAAGATAGTGCTAGGACCAAAATGATCGGTCAGCCTTCCTTTAAAATGAACAATTGTATCTTCATTTATTATTTATAAAAGTTTAAAGGATATTTTTTCCATAAATTGTGCCATACTAGTAAATGCTGAGAAAAGCTTAATTTTTCAGTAGAAAAAATTTAGAAAAAACTTTATATCAAAAAAATAATCTGATTTTCGATTCGAAAACACCTATAAACACGAACATTATACTAGTTTGAGTGAGTGAATGTTGTTATAATGTTGTTGTGCGACAATTTATTACAGAATTTTCGAACGGAACTATTTTAACTCGTATATTCCCTGTGATAAAATAGAATTTGGGAGGAGTTGCTAAAATGAGTATCATTTTTTATACATATCCAAAATGTGGAACTTGTCGAAAAGCCGCTTCTTGGCTTAAGGAACATAATGTTCAGGTTGAAGCAATTGATATTACATTAAATCCACCTTCAAAGGAGTTACTTGCTGATATTTATAAAGCAAGCGGAATTTCTATAAATAAATTATTTAATACAAGTGGCGTTAAATATCGCGAGCTTGGATTGAAGGATGTTATTCCAACAAAAACTGAGGACGAGCTATTAGAACTTTTAAGCTCAGATGGTAAGTTAATCAAAAGACCTCTACTTTTTAATGGAGATCAGGCGACAGTTGGTTTTAATGAGGAAGTATTTGAAAAGGTTTGGTTATAAAAATAACTATAAAATTTTAGGTAATTAATCAGAGGAGGATTTCACAATGTCAATTCCAAATGAACTACGTTATTCAGAAGAACATGAGTGGGTAAAAGTTGAAGGTAACAAATACTATATCGGTATTACTCATTTTGCTCAATCAGAACTTGGAGATATCGTATTTGTTGAGCTACCAGAAGTAGGCGATGAACTTACTATTAATGAGCCATTCGGTAGCGTTGAGTCTGTAAAAACAGTATCTGAACTATATGCTCCAATCAGTGGTAAAGTAATCGAAGTAAACTCTGATCTAGATGAAAACCCTGAATTCGTAAACGAATCTCCATACGAAAAAGCATGGATGGTAGTTGTTGAAGCTACAAACGCTGCTCAACTTGATGAGTTAATGACTGCTGGTCAATACGAAGAAATGATTAATCAAGATTAATTATCTAATTAAGCGTCCTTTTTGGGCGCTTTTTTATTTTTTGTGTATAATAAAAGTAATAAAGCTTAACTTATTTACATAAAACATTATTTAAAGGGACATTTTCATTTAGGGAAAAAAAGGAAACAAGAAAGGCAAAATCGAATATACTATATACAAAAGATTTTTAGTCAAAAGTTTTTGAGTCCTATACATTAGGTGATGCCCAGTGAATATTGAAGATCAAAGAAAAGTTATCATTGTCGAAGGTACTACTGATAAGAGAAAAATACAGACGATTATAAAGGAGCCTGTAGATATTATCTGTACGAATGGTACAGTTGGTACTTCAAAGCTAGATGAGCTTGCTGAAATGTTAGATTTAAGAGATATCTACGTGTTAGTAGACGCAGATGAGGCCGGTGAAAAGCTTAGAAGACTGTTAAAAAGAGAATTTCCACAGGCAGAGCATCTGTACATTGATAGAAGTTATCGAGAAGTGGCAACAGCTCCGAGTCAACATTTAGCTAGTGTATTATTAGGGGCGGATATTTTAGTATTTACAGATTATTTACGTACAAATTAAAGAGGAATAATGATCATGCAGCAATGGACAAAGAATGAAATAATGCAAAGAATTCAATCAAAAGAGACGACAGTTATTTATATTTATACCGCAATGTGTGGTACATGCCAAGTAGCATCTAAAATGCTAGAAGTAGTCAATGAGATTCTGCCAAATTTACCTATTAGCAAGGTAAATATTAATGAAATAGTGGAAGAAGCTCAAAACTGGAAGGTTGAAAGTGTACCTTGTTTACTTATTTTTGAGAATGGGGAAATGAAACAAAAAATCTACGCTTTCCAGTCTGTACCATATTTACATGAATTGTTAAAAAAATATAATTTATATATTAAACGATGAGTGCATACTGTATGTTGCACTCTTTTTATTTGGCTTAAAATATTTCCTGATTTTAGACATATTTCTCGGGAAATGAGTTGAATGCTGTAGAAATAAAATTAAAATATAGATTTTTATCAAGGTAAATGTCGAGCGAAATATAAAGAATACACCCCTTATCTATGAGAAAATAAGATTAAAGAATTCGGGAGAGGTGTTTATTATGGAAATCAAGGAGTGGATTGGACAAGCAAGAAACCTATTTATAAAAAAGGAATATTTACAAATCATTTTGCCGATTGAAGAAAGAATTGTAGAATTTAACTGTCTAAATGAAAAAGTTTATATAAAGTTAAGTAAAAAGGCTCCTTTTATCGAGGTAATTGATCGTGCGATTCCGCAACTTAGAGTTAATTTTTCGAAAGATGGATGGGAATATTTAAATTCAGGTTCGCAAAGATTAGGACTTTTATTAAAACTGAAAGATGCTTCTTTTGAAGGGAACTATCGATTATTACTACTAATGGAAACGATTTTTCAATATACAAGTGTTGAAAACGAAAAAAAACTTTTAGAAAATTGTTGACAACTAGTGTCTAACTTTGTAGAATTGGACTTACGTTAAAGAAATTACGTGAAACAACTTAATAGATCGTAAGATTAACTCTTATCGAGAGAGGTGGAGGGACTGTGCCCTGTGAAACCCAGCAACCGTCAATGATCGTCATTGAAATGGTGCTAATTCCTGCAAAGCATATGCTTTGAGAGATGAGAGAAAGGAATACTTTTTGTATGTTAAACCTTTCTGCTCATGTGAGTTGAAAGGTTTTTTTGTTTTTTGCGACTAAAAAGGTACCTACTTTCAAAAAATTGAAAGATAAGTTGTTAGAATGTTTCGAAAGGAGATCAAGTGTATGATTCAAATAAATAATGTAAGTAAGACTTACAAAGGTAAAAAGGGCACAGTTACCGCAGTACAAAATGTTTCGTTAACAATTGAAGCAGGTGAAATTTTTGGCATGATCGGATATAGCGGCGCAGGGAAAAGTACGTTATTACGTATGCTAAATGGACTTGAGTCCCCTACATCAGGTGAAGTGATTATTAATGGTCAATCGATCTCTAAATGCTCATCCAGTCAATTAAGAAAAGCAAGACAAAAAATAGGAATGATTTTTCAGCATTTTAATTTATTGTGGTCAAGAACTGTATTAGAAAATATACTTTTCCCACTTGAAATTGCAAAAGTTTCAAGAAAGGAAAGTATTGATCGTGCGAAAGAATTAATTAAACTTGTAGGTCTTGAAGGTAGAGAAAATGCTTATCCTTCTGAACTTAGTGGAGGTCAAAAGCAACGTGTCGGAATTGCAAGAGCACTTGCTAATAACCCAGATGTACTTTTATGTGATGAAGCAACTTCTGCATTGGATCCAGAAACAACAGATTCAATATTAGCTTTACTGACAAATATTAATAAACAGCTTGGTATTACAATCATTCTGATTACCCATGAAATGCATGTAATTCAAAAGATATGCCAACGAGTAGCTGTAATGGAAAACGGAAATGTAGTAGAAGAAGGCCATGTTGTTGATGTATTTACTCGTCCTAAACAAGCAATTACAAAGAAATTTGTGACGCAAATCAAAGGCAATGATGAAGGTGCAGTAATTTCTCAAGGTGATGGGAAGGATAATACTTATAAGCTAACCTTTAAGAATGGTCAAGCAGATCAGCCGCATATTTCGGAAGTAGTTAAGCACTTTGATATTGAGATTAACATTTTGCAAGGAAAAATTGTTCAAACTGCTGAAGGCTCTTATGGGACCATGAAGATTCAACTTGTTGGAGACATAAATAACATCAAAGAGGCAATTGCTTACTTAGAATCAAAACAAGTTGAAGTGGAGGTAGCATAAGATGACACAACTTTTTCCGAATGTTGATTGGGATGCAATGCTTTTAGCTTCTCAAGAAACATTATTCATGACAGTAATAGCTGCGCTTGCAACGTTCATTTTTGGACTAATAATAGGTTTATTCCTATTTTTAACTAGTAAAGACCAGTTACTTGAAAATAAATTTTTTAATACAATCCTAGCAGCGTTTGTAAATATTTTTCGTTCAATACCGTTTATCATTTTAATTATTTTATTAATTCCATTTACGATCTTTATACTTGGCTCTATGCTTGGAGCAAAAGCAGCATTACCTGCATTAATTATCGGTGCTGCACCATTCTATGCAAGGATGGTTGAAATCGGATTACGTGAAATAGATAAAGGTGTAATCGAAGCTGCAAGAGCAATGGGAGCTAGTACCTTTACAATCATCATAAAAGTATTAATACCAGAAGCATTGCCAGCAATTATTTCAGGTTTAACGGTTACTACAATCGCAATTGTTGGGTATACAGCAATGGCTGGTGTAGTAGGTGGTGGTGGACTTGGTAACTTAGCATTTATGGAAGGATACCAACGTTCTAATAACCAAGTAACGCTTGTTGCGACAGTCATTATTTTATTAATCGTATTCATTCTTCAATTTATTGGTGATTTAGTAACAACAAAAATAGATAAAAGAGCTTAATCATATAAGGGAGGAACTAACAATGAAATTCAAAAAAATCGTAGGAATTTTAGGAGCAGGTGTTTTAGCATTATCTTTAGCAGCATGTAATAAAGGTGGAGAAGATAAAAACAAAGAATTAGTGGTTGGTGCATCAAATGTACCTCACGCAGTTATTTTAGAACAAGCTAAACCGATCCTTAAAAAAGAAGGAATTAACTTAAAAATTGTTAAATTCCAAGATTATGTATTACCAAATAAAGCACTAGCTTCAAAAGAATTAGATGCAAACTATTTCCAACACATTCCATATTTAGAATCTCAAATGAAAGAAAATGGTTATAAATTTGAAAACGCTGGTGGAATCCACATCGAGCCGATCGGAGTTTACTCTAAAAAATATAAGAGCTTAGATGAGCTACCAGATGGAGCTAAAATTATCATGAGTAGCTCAGTAGCTGACCATGGTCGTATGTTAAGCTTATTACAACATGAAGGATTAATTAAACTTAAAGCAGGAATTGATCCAACTACAGCTCAAATTAAAGACATCGCTGAGAATCCAAAACACTTAAAATTCCAAGCTGATGTAGACGCAGGAATGCTTCCAAAAGTTTATCAAAACAATGAAGGCGATGCAGTTTTAATTAATACAAACTACGCGATTGATGCTGGATTAAACCCAATGAAGGATGCTATTGCTTTAGAAGGTAAAGAATCTCCATATGTAAACATTATCGCTGTTCGTAAAGGTGACAAAGATAAAAAAGAAATTAAAGAGCTTGTAAAAGTATTACACTCTAAAGAAATTCAAGATTTCATCATTAAAAAATATAAAGGTGCTGTAGTACCTGTAAGTCAATAATAAGAAAAGAGAGGGTATCCCAGTTGAAATTATATGGGAACCCTCTTTTTTATTTGAAAAACTAGTAACTGCAAATAAATTTTGAAAATCGCAAATAAAATTGGCAAAACTGCAATTAAATTTAGAGAATCGCAAATAAAGTTTGGGAATTTGCAATTAAATCCCAGGTAGCCGCAAATAATGTAGAAATTTACCTATACTAGTAAAGGTATTACGACCTTAAAATTGTAAAATTGTAGAGACTTTTATGTGGAAGTTTAGCAAATACGCTCAGTTCTTTCTGAATCGAATAAAAAACTACTAATTATTTATAAAAAGACCGATTACAAACAACAAATAAACGAAAATACCTCCGACTCCAAAGTACTTGTAATTTAATAATAAAAAAGGGTTGTACATAAGTCAGTGAATCTAACTTTATGAAACAGCCCCTTTTTATTTTTAATTCTTTACAAGGATTTGATTTACAGGTGAGATTGGTGGTCGTTCAGCAATAACCTCAATAATATTTTTAGCTGCTATTTCTGACATAGCATCACGAGTTTCATATGTTGCATTTCCGATATGAGGTGTTAATACAACATTTGTAAGTGATTTTAGTTCTTCTGTTATTTTTGGTTCGAATTCAAATACATCTAGAGCAGCACCTGCAATAACACCTTCTTTTAATGCGTCTACTAATTCCTGTTCGTTCGCTAAAGGGCCTCTAGCTGCATTGATAAAAAACGCAGTATCTTTCATCTTGTAAAACTCTTCTTTTCCAAATAAATGGTGTAGCTCGGGTTTGTAAGGACAATGAAGGGTAATATAGTCAGAAGTCTGTAAAAGTTCATCCATTGATCCGTATGTGGCATTTAATTCTTGTTCGAGTTCAGTACTTAATCTTCTTGGTTGATGATAAATAATATTCATATTAAACGCCTTAGCTCGTTTAGCTACTGCTTGTCCAATATTTCCAAAACCGAAAATACCTAAAGTTTTTCCTGATACTTCTGTTCCTCTAAAGAATAATGGAGCCCACCCTTCAAAACCTTTTGTACGGCAAAGTTCGTCTCCTTCGACTATTCTTCTCGAAACAGCTAAGAGAATTCCTAAAGTTAGCTCTGCAGTTGCGTCTGTAGAAACGAGAGGAGTGTTTGTAACATGGATCCCCTTACTAGTTGCATAATCTACATCGATATTATTAAATCCTGCTCCGTAGTTAGCAATAATTTTTACATTTTTAGCAGCATCAATTACTCTTTTTGTGATTGGAGTCGATAGCAAACTTAAAATTGCATCTACCCCACCAACAAGCTCACACAATTCATCTTCTGTAATTAATTTCTCATTTTCATAAACAATGACATGATGATCTTTTAATAATTCCTCAGCCTTTTCTGGGATTTTTCCCGCTACCAAGATATGTGCCAAATTAGAAACCTTCTTTCAACAGTTTAATAAATGAATAATAACGTTTTTATTATAAATGAAGTTTCAAGTTTTTGTTTAATTTAGTATTTGGCAATTTAAAGAATATATTTATTTTTAAGGTCTATCAGCAACATAAAAAAGCAGACACAAGTCTGCTTTCAGTGTGTAGACAAAGTACTAAAAAACTTGATTTTCAGACTGATTGNNTTGTCAACAGTCTGAAAGCAGATACAAGTCTGCTTTTTCATTGATATCTATGATTTAAACTTGCAGTAGGGGGAGTATGTTTTACTGAATAAAACTTATTTAAAGATTGATCTACATATACCCAGCCCTTCCAGCCTAAGTGAATTGTATCTTTTAAGAAAAACTCATCGTATTCATGTGAAGAAAAATCAGCTACTTGGAATCCAGCATCTTCAATTTGTTTTCTTACCTTTTTGTAATAAACTTCTCTACCTTCTTTTGGGAATCCAGCGTAATCATACCATGGTCCATTTACTGGAACGGAAATAAACAACGCTTGCGTATGCTCTTTTTTTAATAATGCTAATACCATTTGAAGGTCATCATATTCTGGCGATACACCATAGTTACTATTTCGTTTATAATTTTTTAAAACTGGAAGACGATTTTGAATGTGCTTTATATAGTATTTATTAATTATTCCGAAATGGTTAGAAGTTGACTCACGTTTGCCAATTTTATCAGCAACTTGTGCTACCCGATCCCAGGATAAATCTTCATATTTTGATTTTTTTAATCGGAAGTTTTTATCAGGATCCATTATAACGGTCTCGAAAAGATCTTTCTTTTCAAGTATTTTAAAATAAGTGTAAGCTAACGGTTTTTCAGCCATAGCTTCAAACTTAATTTTTTTGCTATTTGAAATAAAAGCATTTAATTGGGTTACTAATAAAGAGTCTTTTTTGATAATTGATAGCGTTAAAAGTCTCTTTGCAATTTGTCTCTTTACTGAATTATCAATTGTATTATTAAAAACGAATGAATAAGTTTGAAGCGCAGAATAATTAGGTGAAAAATGAGTATCGTCAATGCCATGTGGAATGAACCACTGTGGAGATAAAACAAACACAATTTTTCTATTTTTTATTCCATCACCTAAAGATGCCAAGTCAAGAAAATGAACGAGACTTTGTGATCCCCCTCGACCAATTAGATAGGGAGTAAATTCATTTTTTTCTCCCATAAAAAATCTAGAAGGATGGAAGGGGTCTCTTCTAGCAAGTTCTGAAGACCCAAAAATAGGTAGGAATTTTGGGTCTTTTATCATTTTATCTTGAAGCAGGGTCCCTTGAAATGTTTCAGGGTTTAAGGATGCTGCTGTATTATTTAATCGTTCTTTTGTAATAAATAGTTCGTAAAAAGAATTTGGAAGATACAAAGCTAGTAAAAAAATGAGAATAGCTGTTATCATCCCAAAAAATTGAACTTTTTTCATTTTCTATCCTCTAAAATCGAAATGATTTTATTTGGTGTTGCCCACTCCTCGCGATCGAAGTCAGAAATCGTCACGTTGATACCGAGTTGTTCTTCAATTTCAACTAATAAGCTAACTGTACCAAATGAATCTAATAATCCTTCTTCAAAAATCAGAATATCTGGGTTTTCAATCACTTCATCTGTATTACATAAATCTGCTAAAATGTTTAAAACTTCTGCTCTTAAATTTTCCATTATACTAATTCTCCTTTAGTTAACTAGATGTCCTGAAAATATTAAAAATCCGAAACAAATAAAATGGAATGTAATAATAACCGCCAATACATGTGTTAGTTTAGTATTTTTCCAAATCTTTTTTTTCTTATTGAATTGTTCAAACCAATCAAAACTACACATCAATATGGCTTGGTATAAACCATAAAGTAGGTAATTAATTTGGATCCCATGCCATGCACCCATTAGTAAAAATAAGGTAGTATAACTGATATAAGAAATAGTTCTTCTATTTTTAATCATTTTTTTCTTAGTCAGTAAGAATACCATTCTCATATATACATAGTCGCGAAACCAAAATGATAAGCTCATATGCCAACGATTCCAAAAGTCTTTTATGTTCCGACTAATGAATGGCATATTAAAGTTTTCAGGTGTTTTAATACCTACTATATAACTAACGCCGATTGCAAATGCACTATAACCTGCAAAATCAAAAAATAAGTACAGACTATATGCATACATATACGTTAGATTTGAGACAAATGTATGCCCGAGTGTAAACTGTGTTTCAAGTATATGAACGTTAATTAAATAACCAATTATATATTTATAGAGAAAACCAATAAAAATTTTATGAACACCAATTTGAAAATACTCCCTGTATTCAATAGCCGTTAGCTTTTTTTGACAATCCTGTTGAAATCTCCTAAAACGATCAATTGGTCCAGATGAAATCGTTGGAAAAAATAATAAAAACTTCAAGAAATCAACAATTTTTATTTCCTTTATACTGTTGTCACGAATTTCAATAATGACTTGTGTTGCTTTAAATGTTAAATAGGAAATTCCTAAAAAGCCTACAAGTGTAGTACTTTCAAAAATCGGTGAAACCTTTACAATCAATAAAGGTAAAATTGATAGAAAAACACTTAAGTAATAAACAGTTGAATGGTTTGAGTTCTTCCGATAAACACTATAACCTTTTATTAAAATAACTACCCAAACTATATAAGCAACTAAATAAAAGGTTTGTATTTTAGAAGAGGAAAAGACTATTAATAAAAACACAAAAGAAAGAAATGTTGTGTAGTTAGTTGATCTTTTTCCTATAAACCCTAATATGACTGCTGGGATTAGCAGAACAAATAAAATACCGAAAAACGTAAAACTACTGTATGGAATCATTGGTAGGTTTGCTCCAATAATTTTTTTCGATCAACTTTACCGTTCGTTGTCATTGGTAAGCTTTGTAAATAACTAAATTTTCTTGGAATCATATAAGTCGGCATATATTTATTTAATTCTTGTTTTAAAAAACGTGTTAAATGATATTCCTTTTCGAAATCGTGTTTTTTTACGACTACTAGGCAATGTAAATCGTTACACTTACCATCCTTCATCTCCGGTAATATAACTGCAGAATGAACTAATGGTAATCTTCTAATGTTATTTTCAATGTCCTCAATTTCAATCCGATAACCGTGTAGCTTTACTTGGAAATCAATCCTACCTTTATAGAACAATAACCCGTTATCAAAGTAACCAGAATCACCAGTTTTATAGGCCCGCATGCCATTTATTTGATTGTAGGCTGCATCAGTTTTTAACTGATTATTAAGATACCCTTTACTAACGCTTGGACCAGCTATAATAATTTCTCCTGTTTCACCATCCGGACGTGGGTTCCCCAATTCATCCATAATGTAAATGATTGTATCGTCTTTCGGCGTACCAATCGGTAATGGGGAGTATTGGTTTATAACTTCCTCAGTAATCTGGACGAATGTTACAGCAACTGTCGTTTCTGTTGGACCGTAAGTATTATAAATCTCTGCTTTAGGAAATCTAGATAAAATCTGTTTAGCACTATTATTCGATAGTACTTCACCACAGAAAAGAAAAGTTTTTAAGTTTGGTAGTAACAATTCGCTGAAATTTGGATTCATCATACACATCTCTATAAATGAAGGTGTAGAAGTCCAAACCTCAATATCACTTGCCATTAAATAATCGAATAGTGCCTTTGGTCGCTCAATCAAAGATTTTTCAACAGAAATGAGTGTGCCACCGGATAATAACGATGGATATAAATCCATTACTGATAAATCAAAAGAGAAAGGAGCTTGGTTCAAAAAGCGTTGTCCATAGTGTATATTAAAATCCTTCAATATCCAATTGGTAAAACTACGTAAGTTTTTTTCAGTAATTTGTACGCCCTTTGGATCTCCAGTACTGCCAGAAGTATAGATAATATAAAATGTTTCATCGTCTTTAACATTGAAATCAGTTAAAGGTTTGACTAGATTTGTAGAATCAATAATCTTCTGTAGTTCTCCAAAATTTATGATATTAATTGAATCAAACCCTAAAGTAATATCTTTTGGTGTAATTAATAAAGTAGCTCCAGAATTTGTAATCATTTTTTTGAGCCTCTCAAACGGAATAGACTCATCAACAGGAATATAAGCACAACCTGCTTTTACACTTCCTAAGAAAATGGAAATCATTTCTGCCTGCATATGGCCATACACAATAATGGGCTTATTTGTAAAATTATTTTTAATCATCCAGCTAGCAATCGCATCTGATTGTTGCTTTAAAGTTTTATATGTTAACGAATAATCACTATTTTGAAATGCGATAGTGTCTGGGGTGTTAATTGCCCAATAATCTATTTGTTCAATAATTGATTTCATCAGTTCACATCCTAAAAATCGTTATATATAAAGGTCCCTGTAAATGAATCTTTAAATCCATATAAGTAGAGTAGTGCAAGTAAAATTGATAAATAAAACGCAGTATAAAATAAAAATCTTAATGCCTTTGAACGGAAAATATGGATTTTACCCATTTGTTTTCACCTTTCTTAATTTTTAGCTAGACGTATTATAACACCGAAAAAAAGATGAAAAATTAACAAAACACCTTTTAAAATTACAGGCAGATAATAAATTATTAAAGGTTAAGTAAATTTTTTCTAATTAAAATCTAAAGATTAATGGACGAGATTGTTAATACAATTAGGATAAAGTAAATGAAATGAACTTTTGTTCTTAGTTCATTACTTACCATAACTTTAAGATAGTAGGTGATTGGATCTAAAAAAATGAACAGTAAAATAGTGGTAAGGTAAAAATAATGGGGAAAAGGGAATATAGGTAAGTCCTTGGCCCTGCTCTATGGGAGATCGGTAAATGATGAAAAAGATTTTTTTGTTCTTGATTCCTAGTTTCTTAACTGTTTTAATAATGTCTCCATTTTGTAGTTTTATCTGGAATAAAAACTCTTCGAAAGTGACAGTTTCGAATTACTCTACTATGAAAAAAGTTGATTTTACTAATGATCAAAATAAGAATACTGGAGAGATTGATCGCTACTTACAGCAAATTCATTTTAACGGAGTTGTTCTTGTTAGGAAGAATAAAGAAAATATCCTTAATAAGGGATACGGTTATCGAGATATACAAAATCAGTTACAGAACACATCAAATACGTACTTTCCAGTTGGCTCAATTTCTAAATTTTTTGTTTCAACGTTGTTAATGCAATTAAATGAGGAAGGTAAAATATCGTTTAACGATCCGATTTCAAAATATATACCGGAATTTCCAAATGGATCAAAATTAACATTATTTCATTTAATTTCACATACTTCAGGGATTAAGAGAGAAAAAGAGTTATTTAATCCAATTTCATCAACTGGTTTAATAAAGAAAATCGTTAAATCAAATGCTCACTACAAACCGTTAAACAAATGGGATTACAATGATACAAATTATATTTTACTTGCTTACGTTATAGAAAAAGTAACTGGAATTCCTTATGGAGAATATATAAAAACACATATTTTCGATAAAGCGAATATAACTGAAATTGGACAAGGTAATGATTTTTATAAAAAAGGGAATCATGCACTAGGTTATTTATTAATTCAATCTAAAAATAATCCGAAGCAATTACGTATTCCCAATTTTAGCTATTTATTAGGCTGTGGAGATATTTATTCAACGGTTTCAGGAATACAAAAAATGGACGAGGCACTTATTTCGAATAAGCTTATTTTGGCTAAAAGTTTTACTCAATTTATTAAGCCGTATCAAAATCATTATGCATATGGAATGTATAATAAAGGAAAGTATTTATACAATCATGGGGTAGTTCCAGGAATTAATTGTGTGAATGTATTCGATCCAGTTTCGAAAACATATGTAATTGTGTTTTCTAATAGTCAAATAATGAAGCCAAATACATTTGCGATCGCAATGAACTTATTTAAACTAGTTAACAAAATTAGTTGAGAACAGTTTGTTGTTTGATTGTGAGATTCCAGACTCTTATAAAATATTTCATAAATTAAATAAAAGATACTCATACTATTTTTTGATAAAGAAAATAGGAGGAGTCTAGTGAAAAAGTTTCTATATTATTTCTTATTAATCATAATGACTAGCAGTATTAATTTGGGCTCTATTAAATTTGTTAATGCGGAAACGAAAGCCGGGTTTAATGAAAACTCATTAACGAGACATATTAAAATTATTGAACAAAAACTAAATGATGCCCCGTTTAAGTATCCACAAATAAGTGGAGCATCTAATTCAACTGCACAACAAAAGGTCAATAGCATCTTAAAACAAGGTGCTGATTTAGCGAAAAATAATCGTTTAAAGCTATTAGAAGACGAGAAAGAAGCTAAGTCAAAATGGGATGCTAGCCAAGGGCCGTGGAGACCGTATGAATATGTTTTTACTTATAAAGTACTGTACAACAATCTTGATAAATTAAGTGTTATTTATAATGAGTATTCATATACAGGTGGGGCACACGGGATGACAATGGGTACTACATTTAATTTTGACGTGAAAACAGGTGATGTAGTTCCACTATCTAAGTTAATAAACGAAAATACAAAATCCGTACAAGAATATGCTTATCAGCAATTACAAAAGAAATATAAAGGATATGTATTAATAAAATCCCCTAACGAAATTGACTTAAGTGACAAAAACCGACTATGGGCATTTGACCATGCGGGAATTAAATTAATCTTTAAAGAATATGAAGTAGCCGCATATGCTGCTGGCATGCCAGAGGTCTTTATACCTGTACAGGTTTATCAATAATAAACTCGTTTTTCTTACATCAATAGAATAACGTGTTCAACTAGATTAAAAAAAGACTATTTTATAAAAATAAATGATTATTATAGCGTTTAAACTTTTTTAAATTAACAAGAAATAACTTTATTTAATTGGCATAATCCTTTTTCTTAGAGTGTTGAAATATAAAACGGTCTTTAGAAAAAAACATTATTGATGTGAAAATTCATTTAATCTGATTAATAAATTGTTATTTTACGCTAAGTCAAAGTAAAGGATATTAAATTAGTTTTTTATCGTTAACTTTTTTTGATGAACAAGTTGATTGGAACGGAATGATGCTCGACTCCTATGGGATAAGCGGGAAGGCTGAGACCCCGCAGGCTTGCCGAGGAGGCNNAAAGAATCTCGCCCCATGGAAAGCGAGCATCCTGTAGTGGAAATCAACATCACTAAACTCCCTTTACGAAACAAGAGAGTGATTGTTTTTCAACAACGTGAAAAAAGAACCTTCATTATATAAAAGGTTCTTTTCTTTATTTCTTTATTTCTTTATTTCTTTATATATTTATTTATTTATTTACTTATTTAATAAATTTGATTAATGAAATTAAACCTTTTCGTAAATAATGGTAGAGTCTGCATTAAAAACATTCATTTGTTATAACAAAATAAGAATAAGTTGAACAACTAAATAAATATTGAATAATCTAAAATTGAGTATGTACGATTAATAAAGTGTGTGCTAAAGGTCGTTAAAAACTAAAAGCAAAGAAGTTTACTAAAACAACTTAATCTTCAATCTGTTCTTTTAATAATAAAGCATAAAGATCTTCAACACGTTCGGACATAAATCTTTGTGAGTCTTCAACTCCCTTATTGTAAAACAAAGGTCCGAGTTTTTGTGATATAAAGTCTACTAGTAACATCGAACTTAATTCACTTAATTCTTCGTCTCTTTCTTGTAAGAAATACGTTTGTAGTTGATTAATCGCAAATTTTTGTTGATCTGGTGAAAGCTTAGTTGTTTTAGACATTAAATTCCCCTCTTTTTTAGTTGTGATATTAGTTTTTTTATTTCCTATATATATAGTATCTCTATTTATTCTTTTTTTGCGAAAATAAGTTACACGTAATAAAACTTTTTTGGTAAAATAGTGCACAGCTTGAAAATACTTTTTAATTGCTTTAAGATTAGAATGAGAATAAAATGAGAATGAACTTAAAATAGCCATTTTCTATTTTATAGAATTTTTATGTAATATTATGGAGGGTGTAAAATGGGAGCTTCTACATTAAAAATAAAAGACCTTCAAGTAGCAATTGAAGGAAAGCAAATTTTAAAAGGTGTAAACCTTGAAGTAAAAGGTGGAGAAATTCACGCAATCATGGGACCAAATGGTACAGGTAAATCAACTTTATCTTCTGCTATTATGGGTCATCCTAAATATGAAGTAATCGGTGGTAGCATCGAGCTTGACGGCAACGATGTTTTAGAAATGGAAGTTGATGAGCGCGCTCAAGCTGGTCTTTTCCTTGCTATGCAATACCCAAGTGAAATTAGTGGTGTAACAAACGCAGATTTCTTACGTTCTGCAGTGAATGCACGTCGCGAAGAAGGCGATGAAATTTCATTAATGAAATTTATCCGTACATTAGATAAAAACATGGAATTCTTAGAAATGGATCCAGAAATGGCTCAACGTTACTTGAATGAAGGTTTCTCAGGTGGAGAGAAAAAACGTAATGAGATTCTTCAAATGATGATGATCCAACCTAAAATTGCTATTCTTGACGAAATTGACTCAGGTTTAGATATCGATGCATTAAAAGTAGTTTCTAAAGGTGTTAACGAAATGCGTGGAGAAGAGTTTGGTTGCTTAATCATCACTCACTACCAACGTTTATTAAACTACATTACTCCTGACTTCGTTCACGTTATGATGCAAGGTCGTATTGTAAAATCAGGTGGTCCTGAATTAGCTGCTCGTTTAGAAGCTGAAGGATATGACTGGATTAAACAAGAGTTAGGTATCGAAGACGAGACTGTTGGGCAAGAAGCTTAATCGGATAGGAGGGATTCTCATGACAACTGGTACTACAATTCCATTTAGTCAAGAAACAGTTAAGCAGCTTTCTGCACTGCTAAATGAACCTGCATATTTCACAGAGTTCCGTTTAAATGCACTAGCAAAAGCTGAATCACTTTCTCTTCCAAAGCCAGATAAAACAAATATCTCTAAATGGGATTTCTTTGGAAAAGAATTTAATGTTACAGCTGGAAATGTTCCTACAAAAGATCAATTACCAGAGTCAGTAACATCTTTAATGAATGAAGACACTGATCAATCAGTTTATGTACAATATAATGGTTCTGCTGTATATCACTCTCTTTCTTCTGAAGCAAAAGAAAAAGGTGTAGTATTCGTAGATTTACACACGGCAATTAAAGATCACGAAGATCTTGTGAAAAAATATTTTATGACAGAAGCTGTAAAAGTCGATGAAAATAAATTAATCGCTTTACATGCAGCATTAGTAAATGGTGGAGCATTCTTATACATCCCTAAAAATGTTGTATTAGAAAAACCAATCCAATCTATTTTTGTTGTAGATGGTGAAAACGTACCTGCATATAACCACGTTTTAGTTGTTGCAGATGTAAACAGTGAAGTTACTTATGTTGAAAACTATGTTTCTACATCTGCTGATTTAGATGCGGCTGTTGTTAACGTTGTTACAGAAGTAATTACATTAGACAATGCAAAAGTTCGTTATGGTGCTGTTGATACTTTAGCTAAAGGTGTTACTGCTTATGTTGTTCGCCGTGGTCACGCTGGTCGCGATAGCAAAATCGAGTGGGCACTTGGCCTTATGAACGATGGAAACTCAGTTTTCGAAAATGTTACAAACCTAATTGGAGACGGTTCTTTCGGTGACTTGAAAATGGTTACTGTAGGCCGTGGTGAGCAAACTCAAAACTTTACAACAAGCATTATTCACTTTGGTAAAGGATCTGAAGGTTGGATCTTAAAACATGGTGTTTCAAAGGATGCTGCTACTTCAATCTTTAATGGTATTGGGAAAATTGAGCACGGCGCTTCTAAGTCTAATGCACAACAAACTTCACGTGTATTAATGCTTAGTGAAAAAGCTCGTGGAGATGCGAACCCAATTCTATTAATTGATGAAAATGATGTTATGGCAGGTCACGCTGCTTCTGTTGGTAAAGTAGATCCAACTCAACTGTACTACTTAATGAGTCGCGGTATTCCGAAGAAAGAAGCAGAGCGCTTAGTTATTCACGGATTCTTAGCACCTGTAGTTTCGGAATTACCAATTGAAGAAGTTAAAAAAATGCTTGTTGATGTTATCGAGAGGAAGGTTAAGTAATGGATGTTAAAGCAATCCGTGAAGCCTTTCCGATATTAAATCAAGAAGTAAATGGACATCCTTTAATATATCTGGATAGTGCTGCAACTTCACAAAAACCTGTTCAAGTAATTGAAGCTGTTGCTAACTACTATAAAGAATATAATTCTAACGTTCATAGAGGTGTACACACTCTAGGAACAAAAGCAACTGATGCATACGAGGGAGCTCGTGATAAAGTTCGTAAATTTATTAATGCATCATCTATTGAAGAGATTATTTTTACTAGAGGTACAACTACTGCAATTAATACAGTTGCTGCTAGCTACGGAAGAACGAACTTAAAAGCTGGAGATGAAATTGTGATTTCTTATATGGAACATCACAGTAACATCATTCCTTGGCAACAGGTTGCTAAAGCTACTGGCGCAACATTAAAATATTTACCATTAGAAGAAGATGGTTCAATCAGCGTTGAGCAAGCAAAAGCTACAATTAACTCAAATACAAAAATAGTTGCGATTATGTACGTTTCAAATGTACTTGGTTCAATTAACCCTGTTAAAGAGATTGCAGCAATTGCTCATCAACATGGAGCAATCATGCTTGTTGATGGTGCACAAAGTACTCCACACATGAAGGTTGACGTTCAAGACTTAGATTGCGATTTTTACGCATTTTCTGGTCATAAAATGTGTGCTCCTACGGGTATTGGTGTACTTTATGGTAAAAAACATCTTCTTGAAAACATGGAACCTATTGAATTTGGTGGGGAAATGATTGATTTTGTTGACTTACAAGATTCTACTTGGAAAGAACTGCCATGGAAATTTGAAGGTGGAACTCCAATCATTGCTGGTGCAGTTGGTTTAGGCGCTGCTATTGATTTCTTAACTGAAATCGGTATGGAAAATATCGAAAAGCATGAACATGAGATTGCGAATTATGCACTTGAACAGTTATCTACTGTAAAAGGAGTAACAATCTATGGTCCGAAGCATCGTGCAGGACTAGTAACGTTTAATGTGGAAGATGTGCATCCACATGATGTTGCAACTGTATTAGATGTAGAAGGAATTGCTGTTCGAGCTGGTCATCATTGTGCTCAGCCACTAATGAGATGGTTAAAGGTATCTGCTACTGCTCGTGCAAGTTTTTATCTGTATAATACAAAAGAAGATGTAGATGCTTTTGTAAGAGGATTAGTTAAAACGAAGGAGTATTTCAGCGATGTCTATTAATCGAAACATTGATCTAGATGCATTATATCGTCGCGTGATAATGGACCATTATAAAAACCCTCGTAACAAAGGGGTAGGGGCAATATCAGAAAACGATGTAACAATAAATATGAATAACCCTACTTGTGGTGATCGCATTGAACTTCGTTTAAAGGTTGATGATGGAATTGTATCAGATGCTCGTTTTGACGGTGAAGGATGCTCAATTTCAATGGCGTCAGCTTCAATGATGACTCACGCAATTAAAGGTAAAAAAATAGAGGAAGCTCTACAGCTTGCTCAAATATTTTCAGATATGATGCTTGGAAAAGAATACGATGAATCAATTGATTTAGATGATATTGAAGCACTACAAGGTGTTTCGAAGTTTCCAGCACGAATTAAATGTGCAACACTTGCATGGAAAGCGATGGAGAAGGGCTTAAAATCAGAGGAATAATCCTCTGAGCTTTAATCCTACTCTTCTATTAGAAGGGAGTATGAATAATGTCTACTAATTTGCCGGATATTAGTGATTATAAATATGGTTTTCATGACCGTGACGTATCAATCTTCCGTTCAGAGCGTGGTTTAACAAAGGAAATCGTTGAAGAAATTTCACGTATGAAAAATGAACCACAATGGATGTTAGATTTCCGTTTAAAATCTTTACAATATTTCTATGATATGCCAATGCCTCAATGGGGTGGAGACATGTCTGATTTACGCTTTGATGAAATTACTTATTATGTAAAGCCATCAGAGAAAACAGAAAAGTCTTGGGATGAAGTACCTGAAGAAATCAAAAATACTTTTGATAAATTGGGTATTCCTGAAGCGGAACAAAAGTATTTAGCAGGTGTATCTGCACAGTATGAATCTGAAGTAGTTTACCACAGCATGAAACAAGATTTAACTGATCTTGGAATCTTATTTACTGATACAGATACAGCATTACGTGAGCATGAAGAAATTTTCAAAGAGCACTTTGGAAAAGTAATTCCACCTACGGATAACAAATTTGCTGCATTAAACTCAGCTGTTTGGTCTGGTGGATCATTCATCTACGTACCAAAAGGTGTTAAAGTTGATACGCCGTTACAAGCGTATTTCCGTATTAACTCTGAAAATATGGGTCAATTTGAACGTACATTAATCATTGCTGACGAAGGTGCACATGTACATTATGTTGAAGGATGTACAGCTCCTGTATATACAACAAACTCACTTCACTCTGCAGTTGTAGAAATCATCATTAAGAAGGATGCATACTGCCGATATACAACAATTCAGAACTGGGCGAATAACGTATTCAACCTAGTTACGAAACGTGCTGTTTGTGAAGCGAACGCAACAATGGAATGGATCGATGGAAACATTGGTTCAAAATTAACAATGAAATACCCAGCAGTTATCCTTAAAGGTGAAGGTGCTCGTGGCCTTACACTTTCTATTGCAATTGCTGGTAAAGGACAACACCAAGATGCTGGTGCTAAAATGATTCACTTAGCTCCAAATACTTCTTCTACAATTGTTTCGAAATCAATTTCTAAACATGGTGGTAAAGTAACGTACCGTGGTATCGTACACTTTGGTCGTAAAGCAGCTGGATCACGTTCAAATATCGAGTGTGATACGTTAATTATGGATAATGCATCAACTTCTGATACAATTCCATACAACGAAATCTTAAACGATAATATTTCTCTTGAGCACGAAGCGAAAGTTTCGAAAGTGTCTGAAGAGCAATTATTCTACTTAATGAGCCGTGGTATTTCTGAGCAAGAAGCTACAGAAATGATCGTAATGGGCTTCATTGAGCCATTTACAAAAGAATTACCAATGGAATACGCAGTTGAAATGAACCGTCTGATTAAATTCGAGATGGAAGGTTCTATTGGTTAAAACTCTACAAATGTTGTTGAACAAACATTTGAGGCGTTTTAAGGGCTCTCAACCAATTTGGTTGGGGGTCTTTTTTTATACAAAACTTGAATTTGTCTACATAGCATAGCACAAGAAGATATGTATACGCATAATCTTTATAGAAATCCTTAATTCCCTATTAACTAGGTTCTGGAAAGGAAACTTAATATGAATAATAGAAACAATAGCTCCATTTATATTATTTCAGGTCCATATGGTGTAGGTAAATCGACAGTTACAAAGGCACTTGCCCAGGAGTTAGAAAATGCTGCAGTAATAGAAGGTGACTTAATCAAATTAATGTTCGGAGGAAAAATACTACCTCCGTGGGAAGAAATGTTAGCTATTATATGGAAAAATATTCTCTCATTAACAAAGAACTTTCTTGAAAATAACATTAATGTAATTATCGATTATGTTGTTGAAAGTGAGTTAGAGTGGTTATATAAGCACTTATCGGATTTAAATGTAAAAATTCATTATGTGGTATTACGGGCAGATGATGATATGATTATTAGTCGATTAAATCAAAGGGGGGATGATTATTTAATAGAAGGATCTTTATATTTAAAAAACAAACTTGAAAACTTTTTGCCAAACAAAAAATATCTCTATGACACAACAAATAAACAGCCTGTTGAAATTATTCATGATTTAAAAAAGCGCTTTGATCAATTTTGTCTATAACTTTGACTACACTAACATTGTTTGTCAGTTTACCCTAGCCCTCTCCTGTACTTCTTAAATACTTTTTCCCGTTTCAAGTAAGTCTCATTTTAACTTTCCTTTCTAAAATGCGTTTTTGAATGTTGGATACGTCTAAACAATTTTGAAAATTAAGAATATGTTATTAAGAAATTAACATAGCAACTAATAGATGTTTATTCAAGAAGCAGAATGTCAGGATAGGAGAGAAAAATGTGAAGGTCTTAATTTTAGCTGGAGGGTTTGGCACAAGAATAAGTGAAGAAACCCATTTAAAGCCGAAACCTATGATAGAGATTGGTGACAAACCCATTTTATGGCATATCATGAAGCTTTACTCTAGTTATGGTTATAACGACTTTATTATCTGTTTAGGGTATAAGAGCCATGTAATCAAGGAGTATTTTTTAAATTATTACCTATATAATTCTGATTTAACATTTGATTTTCAGAAGGGAAATGAATTTATTATTCACCAGAATTCGGTTGAACCTTGGAGGGTTACCTTGGTTGACACTGGATTAAATACAATGACTGGTGGCCGAATTAAGAAAGTGCAGGATTATGTTGGTAATGAATCTTTTATGTTGACCTACGGTGACGGAGTAGGTGATGTAAATATTAAGGAATTAGTAGAATTCCATCACTTACATGGGAAGCTGGCTACATTAACAACTACACAGCCTCAAGGCAGGTTTGGAGTTTTATCCTTGTCCGATGATCAGAACGTAGAGAAGTTTCAAGAGAAAATACCAGAAAATGGCAGTTGGATAAATGCTGGCTTTTTTGTATTGCAGCCAGAAGTATTTAATTACCTGAACAACGGTGAACAAACCATATTTGAAAAGGAGCCCTTAGAAAACCTGGCTAAAGATGGTCAATTAATGGCATATAAACATAATAGTTTTTGGTATCCAATGGATACTTTGCGGGATAAGACATATTTACAAGAAATGTGGGAGTCCAATAAAGCTCCATGGAAAATATGGGATAAAAATAATTAAGAACAACAGTTTTTAGTGTATGCCTCTGTAATTGGTGCAATCGTTTTATTAAAAAGAGTGAATGTGGAGGTAGATAACTTGGATTTATATGAAAAACACAATATCTATCAGTCAGATCTTCAATATATATTTAATAATCTTGATCAGACAGAAATAGAAAAACTTAAGGATTCATCAATCCTCATAACGGGTTGCGCCGGATTCTTAGGCTATTATTTCATGTCATTTTTATCTAATTATTCAGCGCAACTTGGTATTAAAAAGATTATTGGAATTGACAATTTTAAACTAGGAAAACCCAAATGGATTACAGATTTAAGGAAATTAAATCCAAAGATTGAATTATACATTTTTGATATTACTGAGTTTTCATTATTTGATACTAATAAAATTAACGATGTTGATTTTATTATCCACATGGCTTCGATTGCCTCGCCAACCTTTTATAGAAAATATCCTCTTGAAACCTTAGATGCTAATGTATTTGGACTAAGAGCTTTGTTAGACTTTTATAAGGATAAAAGCATTAAAGGGTTCTTGTTTTTCTCCAGCAGTGAAGTTTATGGTGATCCATTTCCGAGTTACATTCCGACTTCCGAGGAGTATAGAGGAAACGTGGCAATGATAGGACCACGCGCATGCTATGATGAGGCAAAACGATTCGGAGAGACGCTATGTTACTTATACGCCGAAAAATTTGGTATGCCCATTTCAATTGTCAGACCATTTAATAATTATGGTCCCGGAATGAGACTTAATGATAAAAGGGTGCCTGCTGACTTTGCAAAAGCTATTATAGAGAATAAAAAACTGATTATGCACTCCGACGGAAAACCAACTCGAACATTTTGTTATGTTACAGATGCAATCACTGGTTATTTAAAGGCGCTACTATATGAACCATTTGACTACTTTAATATAGGAATAGATACACCTGAAATTTCAATTAAAGAATTAGCTCAGATTTATAAGGATGCAGGCTCAGCAATTTTTGGTTTTAATCAGTCTATAGAATTTAAAGAATCGGAAGAAAAGAGCTATCTAACACATAATCCATTAAGAAGATGTCCTGATATTTCAAAGGCAAGAAAATTTTTAAACTATTCCCCAGCAATATCAATTGTTGAAGGTATCGATCGCTTTCTAACCTTTTTGAAGGAAGAGGGTGAAATTCATTGATTACTGTAATTGGCCTTGGATTTGTTGGATTGACCACGGCTTTAGGATTTAGCGAGAAAGGGTATCATGTTTACGGTTTTGATATTGATCAAAAGAAGAAGGAGCAATTAAGAAATGGTAAGATTCCCTTTTATGAACCAAATCTTAATGAAAAATTAAATAAGCACTTTAATAAAGGTTTTACGATTACAGATGATTTACAGGAAGCTGTAATTAACAGTGAAGTTATCTTCCTTTGTGTGGGAACCCCGAGCAAAAAAGATGGTAGTGCGGATTTGGGATATATCTTCGAAGCAATTAAAAATGTAACAGGCTATATAAAAAAGCCTGAGTTTAAAGTATTAGTGATCAAATCTACTATTCCTCCATCCACAACAAGTGAAAAGATTAAACCATATCTGGAAAATTTAGGTTTTAAGGTTGGAGTTGAAATTGGCCTAACCAATAATCCTGAATTTTTAAGAGAAGGATATGCTTGGGACGATTTTATGAATCCAGATCGTATTGTTGTTGGCCAGGAGGATGATAAAAGTGGACGGATACTCGAAACGATATACCAAATTTTTAATGCCCCTATTTACCAGGTTTCTTTAAATACTGCTGAATTTATTAAGTATTTATCTAACACGATGCTGGCTACTCTTATCAGTTTCGCAAATGAACAGTCACTAATCGCTAGGTCTATCGGAAATATTGATATAAAAAGAGCCTTTCAGGTCTTACATCTTGATAGAAGGTGGAGTGGCGCACCAGCTAATATGTCATCTTATGTATTCCCGGGTTGTGGATTTGGCGGCTACTGCCTTCCTAAAGATACGATGGCTTTAGTTAGTCAGTCCTTAAAGAATTCTTACACACCAGAACTATTAACAAGTACCCTAAAAGTAAATGAAGCCATTAAAGAATTTGTTGTCATTGATATAGAAAGAAAAGTTGAAAAGAATGAAAATATAGGAATCCTCGGGTTAGCATTTAAGCCAAATTCAAATGACATTAGGGATACACCGGCAAAAGCTATAATTCAAGGTTTACTTCAAAAAGGATACACAAATATCATCGCCTATGATCCTATGGCAAACGAAGAGTTTAAAGAGGCAAATGGCTTTCCTATTCAATATTCTCCTAACTTATCATCACTGCTTTCAATGGTTGATCATGTTGTAATTTTAACAGCTTGGGATGAATTTACTAAAAATGAAGAGTCGATAAAGAAAAAGAACGTTTTCGATTACCGTTATATTTACCATTAGTTAACAATTAAAGGGATACCTAAGCTGCAGACTAAAATTTAAACTTGAAAGGAGTTTGAACAGTTGAAACATTATTACTGCTCAACGTTTAGTAAGGATTACGCCTATAAAGGTTTATTATTATACAACTCAATTGAACAACATGATAAAGATTTTCATTTTTTTATGATATGTCTTCATGAAGAAGCAAAAAAATTATTTGAGAAAATGAATCTAACTCATGCAACTATAATAAGTTTGGAAGAGATTGAAAAGGAAGACAAAGAATTACTTTCGGTAAAAGGCTCTCGAAATGACAAGGAATATATTTGGACCTCTAAAGCGTCGGTATGTATATATCTATTAAAACAATTCGAAGAAATCGATCATATTGTATGGCTGGACGGTGATACCTTCTTTTTTTCGAATCCAGAACCTATTTTTACCGAATGGGGAGAATACTCTGTTACGTTAACAGCCGAAAAATGGCTAAAGGAACATAGTATATTAGGCGATACGAACGGCATCTATAATACCGGTTTTATGGGTTTTAAAAGAGATGAATATTCGATGGTATGCCTTCATTGGTTTAGAAAGAAGCTTATAGAATGGTGTTTTGACAGATGGGAAAAAGGACGTTGGAGCGACCAGGTATATGCAAATGATTGGCCTATAAGATTTCAGAATATTGGTATTATTGAGAATGTAGGTGTCAATCTTACTCCTTATATCATAAATTACAGGTTAATAGAAAGTCCAGTTATTAAAAATGACAAAGATATATTTATAAATAATGAAAAAATAATATTTTTCCATTTTTATGGGTTTAAATACTATGATGGCAATGTCTTTGATATTTGTAATTATGTAATGAACTGCAGAGATGACGTCACTAAGCATATTTATATTCCCTATATAAATGCCTCAATAGCAATGATGAATAATATAAAAGAAGTGGACAGTAACTTCGTTCAAGAAAAGAGTATAAAAGATAATCATATAAGAAATTATTTTAACCTTGAAATAAATTTGTCAACTGATAAAGGAAAAAATAACCTATGTACAATTATTGGGAAAGAATCTCTTGAACAAGGTTTAGCACTTTTTAACTCCCTTAAGATGAATACACCCAATTTTCAACTATGGATTTGCTGTCTAGATGAGAGCACCTATTCCTTCTTTTACAAATTGAGTTTAGATCATGTCCTTCTTATAAATTTAAAAAATCTTGAAGGCAACGAGTTATTAAGCATCAAAGATACTCGAAGCCCTGAGGAATATATCCGGACATTAAAACCTTCCTTTATTTCATATATATTTAAAAATAATTATCAAGTAAATTCTCTTGTTTATACCGATGTTGATAACAGCCTTTATACAGATTTTAATAACTTATTTGATGAATTGAAGCGTGGGAACTCTCTTTTAATTTTCACGAGGCCAGTTACTACTGAAGAAGAAAAGAATTATGGTGTGTATGATGCTGGACTAATAGGATTTAACAGAGATGAAATCGCACTAGAATGCCTGTACAAATGGAAGAAGGATTGTATTAATTGGTGTTTTAACAAAGTGGAAGTAGAGCTATGGTTAGACCAAAAGTATTTAGACCAATGGCCGAATCAGTTTACAGGTTTAAAAGTCATGGAGAGTCCCACTAGAACTCTTGATCCAGAAAAATAACAATGGAGGAATTTATGGCAGAGACTAATTATTTTTATAATCAAAAGGTTTTAATTACTGGAGCAAATGGATTCATTGGATCTCATGTCGTGCAAAAAATGGTAAATGAAAAAGCCGATGTATCCATTATAGTTAGGGAATCATCCGATTTATGGAGAATTGAAGAATTAAAAAAGCATATTGACATCCATCTGATTGATTTAAGAGATTCCGTTTCAATAGACAATTGCGTAAAACAGATTAAGCCAGAATATATTTTTCATGTTGGTGCATATGGTGTAGATTCTAGACAAAAGGATTATTTAACTGCAGTTAACACCAACATCATAGGGACAATGAATATGTTAAATTCTTTAAAAGATGTAGGATGCAAGAAATTTATTAATGTAGGTACTTGTATGGAATACGGTGACAAAAAGGAAATAATTAAAGAGAGTTCTCATTTAGAGCCCGATAGTATTTACGGAAGTACTAAAGCCTCATCTTCCATTATTTCCCATCAAATCGCTTCAGAAAATAACATAGATATTGTAACTCTAAGGCCTTTTGGTGTATTTGGAGAGAAAGAGGGAAGCCATAAATTTTTTCCTTATATTATTTTATCTAATTTAGATGGCAAAGAAGTTAATTTAACTCCGTGTGAACAATACCGGGATTATTGTTATATAGAAAATATTATTGAAGGTTTTATTTTGGCTGCCCAAAATGAAACTATTAAAAACGAAATATTTAATATCGGCAGTGGTACTATTTATAAGCTAAAGCACTATGTTGACATGATTTACAAGGAAATGAGCCCAAATAAAGAACCAAATTATGGTGCACTTACTTATAGGGAAAATGAAGTTTGGAGACAACAGCCTGATACCACTAAAATAAAAAACGTTTTAAAATGGGAACCTAAAATAAGCCTCCATGATGGCATAAAACGAACTATTGATTGGTATACAAGAAATAAAGAAAAATTTATAGGAACAGGTAGATAAAAGAAGACGGTAATGGGGTGGGAAGGAGTTGTTATAATGGAGAAAGGATTTGAATTAATTTCCATTCAACCTTTTGAAGATAAGCGAGGAAGTCTAAAAAAAATTGTAATGAAAAGTCAGTTAGAGGAAGATATCCAAATTGAAGAGGTGTACTTACTGTATTCTGAAAAGGGAAGTGTTAGAGGGAACCACTATCATAAAAAAACTTTAGAGTATTTTGTGATTGTTAGTGGGAAGGCGAAGGTTGCACTGAAGAATCTTGATACAGGAACATTGGAAGAAATCAATATTTCATCAAGTGATAATTTGATTTTAAAAGTTACACCTTATGTAGTGCATGCTTTTAAAAACGAAGGGGATCTGCCGTTAGTCATGCTTGCCGTTTCATCCAAGGAATATAATAAACTTGATACAGATACATTCAATATGGAAATCATACAATAAATAATTTTCATCTAATAGCCTGGAAATTACAAAAACTACCATCACCAGTGGTTGGGAATCTTTTTTTTGTGTCTAAAAATAGCTTGTGACATATAAATTTTTTTGATTACATTTGACCAGAAATTAATGTTAATGTACTTTTGAAATTTTAGCAGCTGTTTGTTCTTTGAGTTAAGAAGGTGTAAATATTCAAAATCAATGGTTTTATTAATAAATCTTTTTCTATTTTATTTTGTCTGCGAATTTGTTTATTTTTATAGGTGAGTGACTTTCGTGCCGATTTCGGTTTAGTTTATAATATCGAATATTGACGAGTGTATTTTTGAAACATTGATTTAAAGCCATTATTTGTATTATATTAATTCTACTTTATTTATAATTAATTAAATTCGAGATGGAAGGTTCAATTGGTTTATAGAGTTTTTAGTGGAGACGAACTTTTAAAGTTCGTCTCTTTTTCTTTATAATTCACTTTAAGATAAGTGTTCAGTGTTAAAAGAGTATAACCTAGTTTAAATAATTTTATTTTTTATAAAATGTTATCTTGACAATATGGCAGAATTGTCAGAATATATATTTATGAATACGTTTGCAAACGTAAAGGAAATATGGATTATCTTTAAATTAAATTATTAAAAAAAGAAATTAAGAAATTTTTTTGGGATTAATTGCATGCGTATTCAAATTTGGAGAGGAAAAACAAAGTTACTTGTATTCCAATCCTAAAAGACTATTAACACGATGGAGGCTATTTATGGAACTAATCATTATTTTATTAGCCCTAGGAATACTAATGTTTATTGCTTATCGAGGATTTTCAGTTATCTTATTTGCTCCGATATGTGCACTTTTTGCTGTCTTTTTAACAGATCCAGGGCATGTATTGCCTTTCTTTTCTAACATATTTATGGAAAAAATGGTTGGTTTTATAAAAAACTATTTTCCAGTCTTTTTGCTAGGTGCTATTTTTGGAAAATTAGTTGAAATGTCTGGTCTTGCGGATTCTATTGCAAAGACGATTGTTAATTTAGTTGGTGCAAAACGCTCAATGTTGGCAATTGTACTCTTATGCGCCATTTTAACATATAGCGGCGTGAGTCTATTCGTTGTTGCGTTTGCAGCATATCCTTTTGCTGCAAAGTTGTTTCAAGAATCGAATATTCCAAAAAGATTAATTCCGGGAACGATTGCATTAGGTGCATTATCGTTTACAATGGATGCACTTCCTGGGTCACCACAAATTCAAAATGTTATTCCAACAACTTTTTTCAAAACAGATATTTATGCTGCTCCTATATTAGGGATTCTGGGTGCCTTATTTGTACTTGGTTTTGGCATGTTTTACTTAGAATCACGCCGTATTAAAGCAAAAAAAGCTGGAGAGGGATATTTCGGCTTTGGCAATGCGAAAGAAGAAATGGCAGCTACTGCAGAAGCGATTCAATTATCTACCCAACAAATAACGAGCGATGAACCAGCTAGCAAACTACGCCAAGTCATGGCATTTGTTCCTCTTACACTAGTAGGAGTGATGAACAAATTTTTTACTGTAAATATTCCAAAATGGTATCCCGACGGATTTGATTTTTCAAAAATTGGTTTGGACGCTTTTGGGAAAGTTGAGATCGCTAATGTTGTGGGAATTTGGTCTGTTGAACTTGCGTTAATCATTGGAATCTTAGCAACACTTGCTTTTAACTTTAAGGCAGTGACTCTTGATTTTAAAACTGGTATTAATGCAAGTATTGGAGGTGCCTTGTTAGCTGCGATGAATACTGGTTCTGAATACGGCTTTGGTGGTGTTATTTCTTCATTACCTGGATTTGGTGTTGTCCGAGATGGTATTTCACATACATTTTCAAACCCACTTATGAACGGGGCAGTTACGACTAATATTCTGGCTGGAATTACCGGGTCTTCTTCAGGTGGTATGGGTATCGCTTTAAGTGCAATGGGAGAAAAGTATGTCCAAGCAGCAGTGGAACATGGTATACCTCTTGAAGTTATGCATAGGGTTGTTGCAATGGCATCAGGTGGGATGGATTCCTTACCACATAATGGTGCAGTTATTACCTTGCTTGCTGTTTGTGGTTTAACTCATAAACAATCTTATCGTGATATTTTTGCTGTAACGATCTTTAAAACATTAGCAGTTTTCTTTGTTATTGGAGTTTACCAACTTACTGGACTTATTTAATCGTTTCAAGCAGGGCTATTAGTGTTCTACTTTTTTGGAAAAGAGGGGAAATTATGGCATATTTTGCAGATCTTAATGGAAAAAATGTGTTAATCACCGGTGGAAGTAAAGGGCTCGGATTTGATATTGCAAAAGCCTTTGCCATTCATGGAGCACATGTAATTATTACAGGTAGGCAGGAAACGGTTCTGGAAGAGTCAGTTGGGAGACTAAAGGAGATTCAAAACAAATGCTCTTATATTATTGCAGATATGCAAGATGTGAATAGTGTATATGCAATGGTTGACGAGGCTGTTAAAAGAATGGGTGGGCTCGACATATTGATTAATAACGCAGGCGTCAATTTTCCAAAGCCAGCTCTTGAGGTGACAGAACAAGATTGGGATCAAATTATTGATACGAATTTAAAAGGATTATTTTTTTGTTCCCAACGAGCAGGAAAACATATGATTCCACAAAGAAGTGGTAAAGTGATCAATATTGTATCCCAAATGGCGTTTGTAGGTTATTTTAAACGAGCTGCTTATTGTTCAAGTAAAGGAGGAGCGGTTCAGTTAACGAAAGCACTTGCAATTGAATGGGCAGAACATCAGATTAAAGTGAATGCAGTTGCCCCTACTTTTGTTGAAACGGATATGACGAAAAAGATGTTTGACGACCACCATTTTTATGAAGATGTCTTGAGTAGAATTCCACTTGGACAACTCGCTCGTCCAGATGATGTAACAGGAGCTGTATTATTTCTTGCGTCGGACATCGCAAATTTTATTACAGGAGAAACCATAAAAGTGGACGGTGGATGGACTGCAATTTAATTAGAGGAGAGTGAAGAACTTTATGTATATCAATGAAAAAATATCGATAATTGGATCTGGAACGATGGGACATTCCGTTGCACTGTCAGCCGGACTTACAGGACATCATGTAAGGGTGTGGGGAAATAATTCTGAGGATATTGGACGGGGGGAGAAAGGGTTATCCGAAAAGCTTCAAGTACTTGAACGTTATGAGGTCATTAGTCGAGAGGAATCTGACCAGATTTATCAACGTATCACATTTACTGACGCTCTTGAAGATTGTCTATTGGAAGCAACTTTCATTATTGAAGCGATCCCGGAAAATTTGTCGTTGAAACAAGAATGGTTTCACAAACTAGATCAACTTTGTGGTCCCAATACAATCCTTGCAAGTAATACTTCAGGATTAAGTCCATCAGAAATTGCTATAAATACAAAATACCCAGAGCGAACTGTTGTGACTCATTTTTGGAATCCAGGCCATCTCATCCCGCTTGTGGAAATCGTTAAAGGAAAATATACTTCTGATGATACAGTAAATAGGGCCATAACTTTGTTGGAGTCTATGAATAAAAAACCAATAGTCGTTCAAAAGGAGATTCTTGGCTCTATTGGGAACCGTCTTCAATATGCTTTATTCCGCGAAGCACAATACATACTCGAACAAGGGGTAGCTACTATTGAAGATATTGATACAGCTGTTCGTTATAGTATCGGGCGCCGTCTTCCTGTAACAGGTCCATTTATGAGTGCTGATATGGGAGGCTTGGACGTATTTGACGATATTTCAAGCTATCTATTTAAGGATTTATCAGTAGAACCAGCTTCACTATCGGTTATGAGAAGTTTGGTTGATGAAGGAAAATACGGTCAAAAAAATGGCGGTGGGTTTTATCAATGGTCGGCTGAATTCTCTAAAGATATGAATGAAGCACGTGAAAAAGAATTGATTAGATGGTTAAAGCAGGACAATCTAGACCATAAGAAAGATCCTGTGATATAATCAAAAAAAATCTGCATGGAGGAAAATACTCGTGCAAAAAAATATTACCGCTTCAGATGTCGCAAAGTCTTTAGGTATGTCGCAGTCAACTGTGTCTCGAGTATTTACACCGGGAGCAAGCGTATCTGAAGAAACAAGGAAAAAGGTGCTCCAAGCTGCAAATGAATTGGGCTATCGACCTAATGCTTTGGCAAGGAGTTTGATCACAAGAAAAAGCAATATTATTGGGATTGTAATGGGCGATATAAGAAACCCATTTTATCCTGATGTTCTTAGTAAGTTTTCAAAAGAATTAAGCAAAAAGGGCTATCATGTTTTATTTGTAAATGCTGAGAATGAAAAGCTAAGCAGTGATGAGGTCAATCAGTTTTTAGAATACAATGTGGAAGGTGCTGTAGTCACAGATGCAAGTTTACCATCATCTGTTGCATCTTACCTAAAGGAAAATCAGATCCCAATCGTAATGTTCAACCGTTACAATCAAGATTCTCTATTTCACGCGGTTTCTTGTGATAATGTTGATGGTGGTTACCAGATTGGTAGATACTTGATTGAAAAAGGACACCGTAAGTTTGCATTTATTTCGGGGACACAAAATACGTCCACGAGTAAGGACCGAGAAAAAGGCTTTCGTAAAGCTTTGGTGGAAAGTGGCTATAACCTCATTACGGATGATGGAGATTACACTTATGAGGGAGCAAACGCAGCTGCTTTACGACTTCTAGCTAGTAACCACCCCCCAGACGCAATTTTTTGTGCAAATGATATAATGGCACTTGGGGTAATTGATGCTGCGAAGAAATTAGGCGTGTGCATTCCTGAAGATGTTTCAATTGTTGGGTTTGATGATATTAGTTTAGCAGAATGGACAGCTTATTCACTAACTACATGGAAGCAACCTGTAAATGAAATGATTGAAGCAACGATTAATCTATTGCTAAATGATATCGATCAGAAGGAATCAAATAGTAAGCCACAGAATAAATCCATTCAAGGTAAATTAGTCGAAAGAAGTACGGTTTGTGATCGTACAAAATAATAAAACGAGAAAAGACGGGGCTATCCTGAGTGGCACCCGTTTATTTTTTTTCTTACCCAATATCATTCTTCATCAAGTATTTTAATTTTTATTTTGAAAGCGCTTGACAATAGAGTTTAAGAATTTTAACATTAAAGAGTAATGAATACCTATGCAAAACTTTCAATATTAAATATTCAAATATTTTTTTACTTATCTTTGCATACGTATTCAAATTAAGGGTTTACGGGGAGGCGCCATCATGGCAAAAATTTTAAAAAGCGGTAAAAGTAAAGCAGAAATTGCACAAGCAGAAGCACAAGTACGTGAAACTGTGCAAAAGATTCTCGAAGATGTTGAAAAACGCGGAGATGAGGCAGTACGTGAACTTTCCGCAAAATTTGATAAATGGTCTCCAGAAAGTTTCCGCTTAACACAAGAGCAAATTGATGAAATTATCGCAAGTGTTCCTGAGCGTGATATTGAAGATATTAAATTTGCACAAGCAAATATTCGCCGATTTGCGGAAGCACAAAAATCAACATTATTAGACCTTGAACTGGAAACATTGCCAGGGGTTATTTTAGGACATAAAAATATTCCAGTTAATAGTGTAGGTTGCTACATTCCTGGGGGACTTTACCCAATGCTTGCTTCGGCTCATATGAGTGTATTAACTGCAAAAGTTGCTGGTGTTAAACGAGTGATCGCATGTACACCACCAATTAACGGAGAAACTCCAGCGCATACGATTACAGCTATGGCATTAGCTGGTGCAGATGAGATTTATCTATTAGGAGGCGTTCAAGCAATGGCTGCTATGGCTATTGGAACAGAGTCGATTGCACCAGTTGATATGTTAGTAGGACCAGGAAATGCATTTGTTGCCGAAGCAAAACGACAATTGTTTGGACGTGTAGGGATAGACCTTTTAGCAGGGCCAACAGAAACACTTGTTATTGCCGATGAAACGGCTGATGCAGAAATGATTGCTACAGACCTTTTAGGACAAGCGGAGCACGGGCCTACTTCACCTTGTGCGTTAATCACTACATCGGAAAAATTAGCACAAGAAACTTTAGTAGAAATCGAACGTCAATTGAAACTTCTTCCTACTGGTGAAATTGCACGTGTTGCATGGGAGGACAATGGAATCATTATCTTAGTTGATAGTTTAGAAGAAGCAGTTGTTGAAGGAGATAAACTAGCTTACGAGCATGTTCAAATCCTTACAGAAGATCCTGAATACTTCCGTCAAAATCTATCAAACTTCGGCGCATTGTTCCTTGGAAAAGAAACAAATGTGGCATATGGCGATAAAGTAATTGGCACGAACCATACTCTACCTACTAAAGGCGCAGCTCGTTATACTGGTGGATTATGGGTTGGTAAATTTATTAAAACTTGTACATACCAAAAAGTTGCACCAGAAGCAACTGCAATGATTGGTGAATATTGCTCACGTCTATGCAACCTTGAAAATTTTGCTGGCCATGCAGAACAAGCTAACTTACGTGTTCGTCGATATAGCAAAGTTGCTGTAAAACAATGAATAAATGGGCACTACAAAAAAAACATTTTACAAGTTAAGAAATCCATCAATGACAAATGCTCCAAATCCGAAATTAAAATATAAAGGTTTAACATTAGAAAAAGTAAAAGCAGAGTTAGAGAAAATGAAATAAGAATAAATCCCTATTATAGGACCTACTACTTAAAAGCATGGCTTCTTGCCATGCTTTTTTCTATCAATCAAAATAAGCATGCTTTTTATGCTGTTAAGTTATTTATGGTAGAATTTAACTTGTAAGTTCAGTTTTGTATCAAAGGGGAGGTTTTTTTATGAATTTTAATCTTAAAGAAGCTATCGAAATTTTAGAAAGAACGCCGAAATCATTAGAGTCCTTGTTATCGGGTTTATCAGAATCTTGGTTACAGTGCAATGAAGGTGAAGGAACTTGGAATGCTTCTGAAGTAATCGACCATCTAATTGAGTGTGAAAAAACAAATTGGATTCCCAGGTTGAACTGCATGCTTAACAAAGAAGGAAGTAACCATTTTCCGCCATTCGATCGTTTTTCGCATTTAAATGAAAAACATAAAAAATCAGTAGAAGAAAGATTGATTGAATTCAAGAATCTAAGAGCGGAAAATATTACAAAACTACAATCATTGGTTGATCCTGAATTACACTTAGAATTAGAAGGGATTCACCCAGATCTTGGAACAGTTAAATTAAGAGAGTTACTATCTACTTTCGTCGTACATGATCTAACCCATATAACTCAAATTACAAGAGTGATGGCAAAAAGATACAAAACTGACGTAGGACCTTGGATTGCAAATTTAAGTATATTAAAATAATAGCCAGTGTTTATAAAAAGGTATTAATTATACTCGGAGAATTCCGAGTTTTTTTATGTTAAAATACTATTTAAACTAAAGAGAAAATAGATTTTTAGTGTAATAAAAAGGAGAGAAATTTAGGTTGGATATCATTCTACAAATTCTTATACTCATCAGTATAGGGCTTGCTGCAGGAACAGTCGGATCATTGATTGGTTTAGGCGGAGGAATTATTATTGTTCCAATGCTGCTTAATATTGATCACTTTTTATCCGCTTTTTCGGCTGTACCAATTCATGTTGCAGTTGGAACTTCACTGATTACAATTGTGTTTTCATCGCTTTCATCCACCCTTTCGTATCATAAGCAAAAACGAATCGATTATAAGAGTGGTATTTTATTTTTAATAGGTAGTGTTCCGGGTAGCTTACTAGGTACATACATCAATTCGCTTTTAAATACAGAGCGGTTTACTTTATTTTTTGGTATATTTTTAATCTGTATATCAGTCTTTCTATTTGTTTCTTCAAAATTAAATAGAAAATCAAAGGAAGTACATAAAGGGATTATACGAACATATACAAATGATGAGGGCAATGCATATACATATAGCTATAGTCTTCCATTAGCGATTTCTTTGTCCATTTGTATCGGGATCATCTCAGGGTTATTTGGAATTGGTGGAGGAATATTGTTAGTACCAATGATGGCGTTTTTATTTGGTTTTCCACCTCAGTTAGCTGTTGCGACTTCAATGTTTGTCGTTATGTTTACGACTCTTGGAAGCTCGATTTCATACATAACATTAGGAGAAGTAAATTTCTATTACATTCTTCTACTTATCCCTGGTGCATGGTTTGGTGGAAAAATTGGGGCATATATTAATCAAAAATTAAAAACTGAAACAATCGCATTAATTTTAAGGTTAGTTGTGTTATTTTATGGCATAAAATTAATTATAGAAAATATTTAAAAAAGGATGGTGGAACAATGGAAACAAATCAAACGTTAAATATTCGGTTGTTCCATACAAATGACATTCATAGCCATTTTGAAACGTGGCCAACAATTGTCGGTTTGTTGAAGTCTAAAAGAGAGTTAGCTAAAGAAAAAGGTGAGGCCACACTTACTTTTGATATTGGAGATTTCGTTGATCGATTTCATCCAATTTCGGAGGCCACTTTGGGAAAAGGTAATGTGGAACTTTTAAATGATGCAAAGTTTGATGCAATTACAATAGGAAATAATGAAGGAATTACCTTATCAAAAGATGAGTTGTTAAACCTTTACGAAGATGCAAAGTTTGATGTATTAGTTGGTAATTTAAACATTTCAGATGAAGGTACCGAGAATTTCAGCAAGCCTTTTGAAATATATGAAAAAAATGGAGTAAAGCTAGGCATAATCGGTTTAACAGTCGCTTATCCTGTGTTTTATGAAACTTTAGGATGGAGAATAAGAGATCCGTTTGAAATGTTAAATAACATATTGCCAATTGTCAAAGCACAATCAGACATTGTCATTATACTTTCTCATTTAGGTATGAGAGATGATCAGAGAATCGCTGAACAATTTTCAGGAGTCGATATTATCTTAGGCGCACATACTCATCATTTATTTCCAAATGGAGAGTATGCTGGTGAAACTTTACTTTGTGGAACAGGTAAACATGGTAACTATTTAGGCGAGGTTTTAATTACTGTAAATAAAGAAACGAAAATTATAATAAATACCGAAGCTTCAGTTACTGAAGTACATACAATTCCTAAATATTACCAAGATGAAGTAACGAAACTCATGCTGGCTAATTTAATGAGACTAAGTGAAGAAATTTTAAGTGAACCGGTGACTCAACTACCGAGTAACATGAGTGTGAATTGGTTTAAAGAAAGTCCATTGCCGAAATTATTAGCAAATGCACTTCGCCAATGGACAAAATCAGATATCAGTATACTAAATTCGGGTATTTTACTTGACGGCTTAACGCATGGACTTGTTACAAAGGGTGACATTCATCGAATATGCCCACATCCTATTAATCCTTGTGTCGTTAATTTGTCTGGCAAGGAATTGCTAGATGTTTTAAATCGTTGTGAAGATAAAGAATTGACTCATTTGAAGATGAAAGGTTTTGGATTTAGAGGAAAAGTAATCGGAAAAATGGTTTACGATGGAATCACTATTGTTAATAGGGATAAGAAAAGGCGTTTTTATCAAGAAGAATTATTTATTAATGGAGAAATGTTAGATTTAAATCGAACGTATGAGATCGGAACTTTGGATTTATTTACGTTTGGCCATTTTATTCCTACAATTCGTGATGCTAGTCATAAAAGATTTTTTATGCCTGAATTTATTCGTGATGTATTATTTTCGGCTTTAAAAGATGTTTAAAATTTATCAAGATTAGACAGGTTACACTTTTGTTTTTTTCTCATATTTTAGAATGAGAAAGGAGCGTTGAACTTGATCAATTTAAGCCCAATTAAAATAGATAATCATACATTTAATGCTGTTACGGTTTTACTTCCAAAAACTACATTATTGGTCGTTATGAATGATAACGGATATATTATGTGCGGAGCATTAGATGTAGCTTTATTAAATGAAAGATTGCGCGATCGTCAAATTATCGCAGGCCGAGCAGTTGGTGTGAAAACAATAGAAGAATTATTAAATGCGCCTTTAGAATCCATTACTGTTGAAGCAGAAAAGTTAGGTATTCAAAAAGGAATGATTGGAAGGGACGCATTATTAAAGATGATATAAAAAAAGCCACTAAATTTTTTTAGTGGCTTCTTGTGTAAACGAAGTACAAAAAAATTGATTTTTACAGCGTATTAACTGTTATGAAGAGCCATATATTTAATAAAAAATTGTTCAAGGAGAAAACAATGAGAGTTGTTGAAGCATCCACACTTGTCCCAGGTACGATCTTAAGAAAGTCGGTTTATAATGAACATGGAAAAATGATCGTTAATGCAAATATTCCTTTAACAGAAGAGATGATTAATCAAATACATAAATTAGCTATTCAATTTGTTTTAGTACATGCTCAATCATCAGAACATTTAAATGGTAAGACAATTATTTCAGACGAACTTCGCACTGATATCACACAAAAAATAGAAGATACTTTTGTTAAATTAATTAGCGAAGATGTTTATTTAAGGGGGCTATCTTTAGAAAAAAACTCATTGAGGCTTAAAGAAATTATAAAATCACTGCAAAACGAATTATGGCAACAGAAGGATGCTTTATCTTTATTGGTTGACGTATTCCTATATGATGAGTATCTCTTTACCCATTCTCTACATGTAGCTATGTATTCTTTAGGAATTGGAACCGCATTAGATTTAAGTAAAATCGAGCTTAATTTACTTGGATTAGGTGCACTTTTACATGATGTCGGGAAGATGGCTATACCAAAAAAGATTTTAAATAAACGGGACCGTTTAACTGAAGATGAATATGCGTTCATGAAACAACATACAATTGCTGGATACGATATGCTACGACAAGTATCTTCTATTCATCCAATTGTTGCGGACTGTGCCTTACAGCATCATGAAAGGATCAATGGGAGCGGCTATCCAAAAGGTTTAGTTTGTGAGGAAATGCATCTGTTCTCAAAGATCATTGGGATTGCTGACTTTTTTGATGCTGTTACTTCAAATCGAGTATATCGAAAAGCAATGCTCCCGCATGAAGGATTAACATTATTAATTAATGGAAGTGATAAATTTTATGATGCTAAATTAATCAGCATATTTAGCGATCTACTAACCGTTTATCCAACGGGATTACACGTAAAATTGAGTGATGGTAGACAAGGAATTGTTTTTAGTCAAAATGATGCTTCTACAGATCGTCCAGTTGTGCTGATAATTGAAGAAAACGGAAGAAAGTTAAGTATTCCTTATGAAGTGAATCTCTATAATGAGTTAAAATTAGAGATTATCGAATGTGATCAAACAATAAAAAGCATTTATTATTAAATGGGATGTTTCAGAGAAATGACTGGAGCATCTTTTTTATTGTTTTTGTACAAATCCATTAAGAATGAACAGGCATTGACATGCATACCCATTAGAAAGGGGGCATGGATCCGATGAAGAGGTTTAAGTACAGACGTGTTCCAAAAAATAAATTTTTTGTTTCAAAAAGAAAATCTTTTGACGGATTTAAAACTAATTCAGCTCAAATAACCCAAACAATTCGTAATATATTTCCAAATAAATATGTAGTTAGTTGTATTGTTCTATTATTTTTTTCATTATATGCTTTTTGGGAAATTGATAAAATTTTCACCCCAACGATCTTAAAATATTCTGAGAAACAAACAAGACGAATTGCTTCATTAGTGATCAATGAAGCGTATGAATCGGCATCTAAGGAACTGCAAGGGCAGGATATTATCATTCGGGATGTTGATGAGAATGGGAAGGCGATAATAAGTACCAATACATATTTGATCAATAAAATAATTGGTTCTACTACTCAGCATGTTGAAGAGAATATACGTAGAGTTGAAAATGGGGATTTATCATTTTTATCTTTATCAAAAGCAGAAATGAAGAAAATGAAGGCGGATAATGAGGGGCTTTATTTAAAAGTACCGATTGGGGTCGTTACAAATACAGTACTTTTAGGTAAGCTTGGACCTACTATACCAGTTCGCTTTTCTGTAGTCGGTGATGCAGTGGCTAATGTTACACAAGAAGTTAAGCCATTTGGATTTGATAATTCTGTAGTCGAAATTATTATGAATGTAGAAGTAAATATGAATGTAATCATCCCGTTTAGTACAAAATCAACAAAGGTGAAAGTAGAAGTCCCAATTGCTACTGAAATTATCGATGGGGAAGTTCCAAGTTATATTCCATTTACTCCAAATACTCAACAAATCCCATCAACAACAAAAGGAAAAAAATAAATTTAATATAGAGCAGACTAACTTAGTACATTAGGAAAAGTTAGTCTGCTTTTTCTGACTAATGGTTTTAAATTACCTTCTTTATTTGCTTCGATCCTGACGCTCCCAAAGACGTAATTTTGGATAAGGATCAAATGACCACTCTGAATAACCATTGTCTTTGTAAATACCATAGTGCAAATGTGGAGGGAATTTTCCAGATGTCCCTGGAGGTCCATATCCAGTACTTCCAACATAGCCAATCAGTGTTCCTGGCTCGACTACTTGCCCTCTTTGAAGGTCTTTGTTAAAGCCACCTAGATGAGCGTAGTAATGATAATTATTATATAAGTCTCGAATTCCGATTCTCCATCCTCCAATTCGATTCCAGCCCTTTGTCTCAATAACTCCATAGCAAGTAGACCTTACAGGAGTACCGTAATTTGCAAAAATATCAGTACCTTCATGAACTCTTCGTCCGCCAAAGCTTCGAGGTGCACCCCACGTACTACGATAACTATGTGTACTGCGAATTGGTAATGGGAAGGCATTACCTTCTATATTTAATTTTCCGTAATATCGATACAAACTAGCGTATTCATCGATAATATCAACAGTTATTGCTCTTTGGTAGTAATCCCATAGCATCATTCGAATATATTGCCTGGATGGGCCATAGAAATGCAATCGATGAATGAAAGTGTACAGAATATCCTCATCATCTTCTAATGAAGCTTTTCCGTCATTATTTCCATCTAAACCAATGCCGCTAAATAAATGGATAGTAGGAGCGTATGTGTCTTTCTTAACGGGATTTGTTAGGCCACTCCAATCCTCTGGTTTAATATAGATCGAAAGGACCCCATTTTCGCGTTTTGGTATATCGTTCCTAACACTACGTACATTTCGTTCATAAGTATCTATAGCCGCAAAGTAATACCAAGGGATAAAGGTTAGTGTTTCACCTTTTTTATATAAGGCCATTCGTTCTTTATTAAGCTGAGCTTGATCAATTTCTTCTGCATTTGTAAATGATGGCATTATGAAGATAACCACCATACAAAAAAGTACAATTATTTTTTTCAAAACCATCATCCTTTAAATTGATTTACATCTATAGTTTGGTTAAAGGAGCGACTTTCATAAATGGAAATTATAGGATAATAGGAATAATCAAACGAAAGTTTTTCATATCCGCGAAAAATGTAGTAATATATAAACTATTGGAAGAAAAAATGAAATATGTCGTAAACGAATAAACGTTGGAGGAATTTCAAATGGCATCAAAAAAAGAAGAATATTTGAGAAAGCCCGAGTGGCTAAAAATAAAATTAAACACAAATGAATCTTACACAGAATTAAAGAAAATGATGCGATCTAAAAATCTTCACACTGTTTGTGAAGAAGCTCGTTGTCCAAATATCCATGAATGTTGGGCAGTTAGAAAAACAGCTACATTTATGATCCTAGGTGCGGTTTGTACTCGTGCATGTCGTTTTTGTGCAGTTAAAACTGGTTTACCAACTGAACTTGATCTACAAGAACCAGTTCGAGTTGCTGAATCTGTAACACAAATGAACCTTAAACACGTAGTAATTACAGCAGTTGCTCGTGATGACTTAAGAGACGGTGGAGCAGCTGTATTTGCAGAAACTGTTAGAGAAGTTAGAAAAGCAAATCCATTTACTACAATTGAAGTTTTACCATCTGATATGGGTGGGAAATTTGAAAACCTTAAAATGTTAATGGATGCAAAACCAGATATTATGAACCATAATATTGAAACAGTTAGAGAGTTAACTCCACGTGTTCGTGCAAGAGCTACGTATGAAAGATCACTTGAATTTTTACGTAGAGCAAAAGAAATTAACCCTAGCATCCCTACAAAATCAAGCATCATGCTTGGTTTAGGTGAAACAAATGAACAAATTTACGAAGCAATGGATGATTTACGTGCTGCAGGTGTAAATATCATTACATTAGGTCAATATTTACAACCAACGAAAACTCATTTATCTGTAAAAAAATACTATACTCCTGACGAGTTTGCAGCTCTAAAAGAAGTTGCTTTAGGAAAAGGATTCTCACACTGTGAGGCTGGTCCACTAGTTCGTTCATCATACCATGCTGACGAACAAGTAGAAGCTGCTAAACAAGCATAATAAAAAGCACTAGCTTAAGCTAATGTTTTCAGACTGAAAATCAAATTATTTTTACATTGTAAAAGCACTAGCCCATGCTAGTGCTTTTATTTTTTACTTTGAAATCTGGTCAAAATGCATGCTTTGTTTATCCACATCAAAACCTGAAGCTAAATCTTTTATTTGTTGCTCTAATTGGCCATCATTAAGCTGACCATATTTATTTAGGTCCTCAATATTATTAATATTTTTTATTGAATTCGAAGTAAAGATATGATAATAACTAGGAAGCGCTGATTGAGCAGTTTTTTCAACTTGCTTTCTAGCTAGTTTTTTATCACCATCTGATCGATAAGCAATCAATACTTCTTGGTCTGTAACTAGTGTAGCTGCATCGTCTATATCAGGAAGCTTTACAACTAAATAAGAAATGAATTTTGACACTTCTTGTTTATCGATAGTTAAAGTATAATCACCATCTTTACCTAAAACATCTTGCTTTTGTAGTCTAGAAAAGCCATAATCTTTGTAAGAGTTATTTGACATTTTAGCATTTACATCGCCTAAATCCATCGGCTTTGTATTTAATTGTTTAGGTGTTGGATTTGTTCGATGTTCATTTTTATATGTTACGTCCTCATAATCGAATTGTCTGGAATGACTTGGACCGAATGAACATCCTGTTAATAAAAATAAGGTTAATAAACAAACTAAATATTTCCGCATATTAAATACCACCTTTTAATAATCATTGTAAAATTAGTATGCCAAAATATTAGTTACATATTTATGGGAGTAAAAGGAAGGAGAATACAAATTGGTTTGCATACAGAATATTTGCTATGAAGTTGTTGAAGATTACCGTGAAGGATTCAATGAAGAAGCTTTTAAAGCGAGATATGCAGAGATCCTTTCAAAGTATGATTACATTGTTGGGGATTGGGGCTATGAGCAACTAAGACTTAGAGGATTTTTTGACGATTCTCAAAAAAATGTTCCATATGATTCAAAAATAAGTACATTACGTGAATATATTTATGAATATTGTAATTTTGGATGTAAATATTTTGTGGTTAAGAAAGTAAAAAATTAAATGATGGGGAAACCCATCTTTTCAGACTGTTGTCAAACGCTCGCTTTCTTCGTTACTTCGCCTGTCTGTGGTGCTCATTACCGTCTAGGGTAATTCCGCTCCTTACCAGGCTTCGCGGCTCGAAAGAAAAACGCTTGCAATCAGTCTGAAATTCAGGTTTAAAGAACTTTGTCTATACACTGAAATGATGGGAAAACCCATCATTTTTTATTTTACGTAAATTACATAAACAAATTTTGTGGATAAAATATTTTTTGATTTTTTGAAAGAATAAAAACCTTGTGGATAAGTTTGAATCTTTCAACAAAAATGTGAATAACTGAAGACTTAATCACAAAAATAGTGGACAACTTTTTAGTTATCCACTATTTTTCAGATTATTTAGTAAAAATAAATTATTTATCCACAGGTTTGAAAAATTAGAAAATAATTTCACTAAGAAAATCTAATAATTCAGCAGCCTTTTCCTCAGAAATTCCGAAAGCAAATTCTAAGTAACCTTCTTCTTTTAAATCATCTGAACCAATAATTGCAAATCGATTACTTTGCATATCCATAATCATAACTTTGCCATAATGGCGATCAGAATATACTAAAGCAAGATCATGTCTTTGCTCTTCTCCCATAAAGCTTACAAAACGAGTCTTTGCTTGAATAGTGTCATCATATAAGAAAAAACGTTCTGACATTTTTTAATTCCTCCATTATACTAAAATAAGATTTGGCTTATATCTTAAATGGTGATGTGCTTTAATATGTCACACAGTTTTCTCGTTACATTTAAATGAGTTTCGACTAAGTCTCCACCTAAGAAAGTAACGCCTGTAGTAGCAAAAATTGCATCGTCACCTTTTACTAAATCATTTAATGTTAATAATTGTCTTGGGTTTTAGCACATTTTTCTTACCACGTCCCATCCAATGAGCAGAGGTAAGGGCAGCTGCTTTAGTAACTCTTACAATCTAAGTGCTAGTTCACGCTCCAAAAGTTCAACCCCAGAAAAATATTCACCTATATAATATAACAAAAATCGGTAAGAAACGCTTTCATTTGTCGATTTTTTTCGAATTTAGCTATAAAATAAATATAAGTCCATAAAATGTAGAAGATAGAATTGAGAAGGAAGTGTACATATGTACTTTGTAAATCGTCAAAACATATTAGATCGAATTGAAATTTTGAATTCAATGCTTGAATTTTATGAGTCAAACAGCCATCCAAAAAATAAAATAGAAGAATTAGCTTTGGAAAGAATGACACATCTTTTGATTGACAGTATGTTAGATATTGGAAATACAATGATTGATGGCTTTATAATGAGGGACCCAGGAAGTTATGATGACATTGTTGATATTCTAATGGATGAAAAAGTTATTACTGCATCAACTGGGGAATCGATAAAAAAATTAATTCCAATTCGAAAACATTTATTACAAGATTACACATCTTCAATTACAGAAAAAATAGTGACGACATTAAGCGAAAATATAGAAGCATATAAGGAATTCCCGGTTGCGGTTCAAGCTTTTCTTGATAAGGAACTAGGAGTAATTAATGCTTTTAGTAGTGATGAGGAAAAATAATCTATTTCAGACTGTTGACAAACGCTCGCTTTCTTCGTTGCT